>CAZKJJ010000014.1:0-18968 GCA_964553055.1 uncultured Acidimicrobiia bacterium | reverse complement strand
GACGACGGCGTAGCCTGCAAGACCCTCACCGGCATCGACGGCGAGGAACCCCGACCGCGGCACGGCGTCGTACGCCTCTCTCAGACCCAGCTCATTGAGCCTCCAGAGAGGGTCGAAGGCGGCTCGATCGATAGCGAGGCTCTCCCGCCATGGGGGGTCGCTCACGCGGACGACCTCGTAGTCGGGATCGGCCACCGCCCCTGCCAGATCCCTCCGGAACAGGTCGAGCTCGAGATGGTCGTCGAATCCGGCGTCGCGCCACAATCTGGCATCGCGGTGTGGCAGCGGCGGCGAGAGGACCGCACTCGCGTCATGGCGAAGGAGACTCCTCGCAACCGCAGCCAGGAACCCGGCACCACCCCTGACCAGTCGGACAGAAGCATCCGGCAGGTCGTCGTTCCAGGGCCGTGCCTCGGCCCTGGCCCAACCCTGCCTGAACACCTGCTTCCCGGGCCAGGCCCCCTTCGTGGTCAACCGCATCTCGTTCCGAAGATACCTCGCTCCCGCCGTCGCGACGCACCGGGTGATCTGGGATGATGCCTCGTGAGACTCGTCTACGGCACGCACCCCTCGTTCGCGCAGCATGACACAGGCCCTCACCATCCCGAGCGACCGGCTCGCCTGGAAGCGGTCGAAAGGGGGGTTCTCTCCTCAGGGGCTGAGATCGTCGACCTCGAGGTCCCTCCTGTCGACAGGGAGCTGCTCGAAGGCCTCCACACCGCCGAGTACGTGGCAGCTCTGGAGCGCTTCTGCCTGACGGGCGGTGGTGCACTGGACGCGGACACGGTGGCAGGTCCGGCGTCGTGGCAGGCTGCGATCCACGCGGCAGGCGCAGGACCTGCTGCGGTGCTGGCGCTGGAGACCGGGCTAGGGGAAGCGGCGTTTCTGGCCGTGAGACCCCCTGGCCACCATGCGGAGCCGGGCCGCGCCATGGGATTCTGCCTTTTCAACAACGTGGCCGTGACAGCCAAGATGCTCGTCGACCGTGGCGAGCGGGTCGCCATTGTCGACTGGGACGTCCATCACGGAAACGGAACGCAGTCCGCCTTTCAGACGGTGGCCGAGGTCCTGTACGTGTCGCTTCACGAGTTTCCCCTGTATCCCGGCAGCGGTTGGGTAGAGGAGATAGGAGAGGGCGCGGGAGCAGGTACCGTCCTGAACCTGCCCTTCCCAGCAGGCACGACAGGTGATGTCTATCGGGAGGCCTTCGACGACCTCGTTGTCCCCGTTGTCGCCCGGTTCTCCCCGACCTGGCTGTTGCTGAGTGCCGGCTACGACGCTCACGTAGCGGATCCGCTCGCAAGGATCAGGCTCGAGGCCTGGGACTTCGGCGCGCTGGCGTCGAGATTGCGGTCGGTCGTGCCAGAGGGGCGCACGGTCGCGTTCCTCGAGGGAGGCTATGACCTCGAGGCTCTGGCGGCCTCGGTTCGTGAGACCGTGGCCGGTCTGTCTGGCGAGGAGACCAGGCAGCACTCCCCCCTGGACCGATCGCCAGAGCGCGCCTGGCTCACCCTCTCCCTGGCCCGCAGCCTCATCGGTCCGTATTACGACCTTTGACCACTCAAGAGGCGAGTAGAGACTTGCCGATAACCCGATGGGCGCTCAGGAGTGGACATGACCGCGTCACTGGACGATCTCCTCAAGAAGATGGTCGAGGTGGGAGCCTCGGACCTGCACCTCAAGGTCGGCTCGCCGCCGGTTCTGCGGATCGATGGTGACCTCAATCCGACTTCGCTCCCCGACCTCATGCCAGATGACACCGAGGCATACGCCCAGGCTGTCATGACCAAGCGGGCGGCCAGCGAGTTCCATGACACCAACGAGGCGGACTTTGCCTTCGGCAGGCCTGAGATGGGTCGGTTCCGGGTCAACGTATTCCGGCAGCGAGGCTCGGTGTCGCTCGTGCTCCGGATGGTCACTGCAGGCGGTCAGTCCTTCGAGGATCTGGGACTCCCAGCGGTCTTGCGAAAGCTCTCCGAGGAACCTCGAGGAATGGTGCTCGTGACCGGCCCAACCGGATCCGGCAAGACAACGACCCTTGCTTCGATGATCAGGCACATCAACACCTCGAGCAGGCGCAACATCGTCACGATCGAGGATCCCATCGAAGTGGTGCACAGAGACGACCTGTCGATGATCAGTCAGCGTGAGATCGGCATGGACACAGCCAGCTTCCATGAAGCCCTCCGTAGGGTGCTTCGTCAGGATCCGGACGTCATCCTGATCGGTGAGATGCGAGACGGTGAGACCGTGAGGGCGGCTCTACATGCCGCCGAGACCGGCCACCTCGTGCTCTCGTCTCTCCACACGCTCGACGCCACCGAGACGCTCAACAGGATCCTGGACTTCTTTCCGCCCTATCAGCAGCAGCAGGTGCGCCTGCTCGTTGCGGGAACGCTGCGGGGGGTGGTGAGTCAGCGGCTCCTGGAGCGAGCGGATGGGTCGGGGAGGGTCGCAGCGGTGGAGATCCTGACCATGAACGGCAGGGTGTTCGACCGCATCGTCGATCCCACGCAGACTGCGGAACTCCCCGAGATCATCGAAGACAGCGAGTTCTACGGAATGAGGACCTTCGATCACTCGATTCTCGAGCTGTTCCGCGCAGGGACCGTCGATCTCCAAGAGGCGATCGCGCACGCCTCGAACCCTCACGACCTTCGGGTGAAGGCCGAGCAGTTGGGTCTGGTCTCGGTCTGACCAGCCGTATGCTGGCCTCCCATGGTTCCGGAGCGCCTGCGCTGGCTGGTCGACCCCGAGGGCGTCCCCATCGATCTCGCAGGGCGGTTCGCGGCAGCCGGATATGAGCTCTATGTGGTAGGTGGGTCGCTACGCGATCTGCTCCTGGGGGACCGCCCGACCGACCTGGACTTCGCAACCGACGCTGAGCCGGAGAGGACCAAACGGATCATCGGCGACTGGGCAGATGACGTCTTCACGATGGGGGAGGCCTACGGCACGATCGGGGTCGCCAAGGAGGGCCACGTCTATGAGATCACGACCTTCCGCCGTGACGTGTACCACGACGACAGCAGAAAGCCGCACGTGACGTTCTCGAAGGACATCGGCTCGGATCTGGAGCGCAGGGACTTCACGGTGAACGCCATGGCGCTTCGGCTCCCTGACCCTGAGCTCATCGATCCACACGAGGGTCTGCGGGATCTGGCGGAGAGGACATTGCAGACCCCACTCAGGCCCGAGGTGTCGTTCGGTGATGACCCGCTCCGCATGCTCCGCCTGTTCCGTTTCGTCTCGACGCTCGGGTTCACTCCTGCCCCGGAAGCCCTCGAAGGAGTGCAGGAGATGGCGGAGCGCCTGGCGATCGTCTCTGCCGAGCGGATGCAGGTCGAGCTCTCCAAGCTGCTGGTGGGTGACTGGGTGGGCGAGGCGCTGGAGGCCATGGTGACCACAGGTCTCGCCGACCACGTCATCCCTGAGCTCGGCCGTCTGAGCATGGAGCAAGACCCGGTCCACAGGCACAAGGACGTGCTCGGCCACACGCTCGCCGTCGTGGCCAAGACGCCGCCCGACGTGACGTTGCGCCTGGCTGCGCTCCTGCACGACATCGGCAAGCCCGACACCAGGACCTACGGCCCTTCCGGCGTGTCGTTCCATCACCACGAGGTGGTGGGCTCGCGCATCGCCGAGGCGCGGCTCAGACAGCTTCGCTTTCCTGCCAGGGTCGTCGAGGATGTGTCCCGGCTCGTCTACCTGCACCTCAGGCCGCACACCTTCGCCATGGGATGGACGGACTCCGCCGTGCGCCGCTACGTCCGCGATGCAGGCCCGTTGCTCGAGAGTCTCAACACGCTCGTGCGATCTGACGTCACGACAGCCAACCCAGAGAGGGCTCGCGAGATCGAGCTCAGGCTCGACGAGTTGGAAGAGCGCATCTCGGATCTGGCTCGTCGGGAGGAGCTCGACAGGCTTCGGTCTCCGATCGACGGCCATGTCGTTATGGAGTACCTCGGAATCGAGCCTGGGCCGATGGTCGGTCGCGTGATGCAGGTACTGACCGAGCATCGCATCGAGGCGGGCCCCTACGGGGTCGACGAGGCCTACCGTATCGTCCGTGACTGGTGGGTCGACCAAGGCTACGAAGACCCGGGTCCGCCTCCTCCGTAGCCGTATCCTGGCCCTGGGAGTCTGTTTCCTCGTTGTCGGCTGTGCCGTTCGGGGAGCGACGAGCACCGCAGCCGTGCGGACGTCCTCGACGGCCATCGTCGGGAAGGCAGGCGCCGCGGGTGTTGGAGACCCGGCCATTCCGAGGCTGGGAAACGGCGGATACGACGTAGACCACTACGAGCTGACGCTCTCCTACTCACCTTCCGAAGGATTCCTCCAGGGGAACATGCGGGCCGATGCGGTGGCGACCGAAGCGCTCAGCTCCTTCAACCTGGACCTGGTGGGCATGGAGGTCCTCGAGGTCTCGGTCAACGGGATACCGGCTGGAGGCGACCATGCCGACTCGGAGCTCGTCATCGCACCGGCTGTTGTGCTCGCTGACGGCGAGCCCTTCAGCGTCGAGGTTCGGTACGTAGGGAGGCCAGGCCCCAGCGTCTCGCCTGCGGTGTCCAGCCGCACCGGCTGGTTTGGCGACGACCACTCCGTTGTCGTGCTCAACGAGCCGGATGCCGCCTCGACCTGGTTCCCCTCCAACGATCACCCCTTGGACAAGGCGACGTACTCGATCGCCATTCGGGTACCTGCGTCCTTCGTCGCCGTGGCCAGCGGGACAGCGGCAGGGTCCATCGAGGTTGATGGATGGACGACGTATCGGTGGGAGATGCGACAGCCCATGGCGACGTACGCGCTCGCGCTGGGCATAGGCGATCTGTCCGTCGTCGAACGGGGTACCACGCCGGGAGGCGTCCGCATCCGGGACTACGTAGCCGGAGCAGTCTCGCCAGAGCTCGTAGACCTGTTCGCGGAGCAGGAGGCGATGATGGGCTTCTACGAGGACCGGTTCGGGCCGTATCCGTTCGATGAGTACGGCTCGTTGTTGATCGAAGGCGGTCCTCAGGCGCCGTTCGCAGCCCTCGAGACGCAGACGCTGTCCTCGTTCCCGCTGCGGCAGGGGCAGTCTGAGGTGCCCGTGGAGATCATCGCCCACGAGATGGCCCATCAGTGGTTCGGCAACAGCGTCTCGCTCACCCTGTGGCAGGACATCTGGCTGAACGAAGGGTTTGCCACGTACGCCGGATGGCTGTGGACCGAGGAGACGACGGGCTCCCTGCAGGGAGATGTCGACAGGGCCTATCGGCTGGTCAGCGGACAGGAGCTCCTCGACCAGGGCGTGAGCCCTGAAGGCCTGGAAGCAGCTCTGGAGAGTGTGTTCCCGCCCCCCGGTGAGCCCCCTCGGGGTGATCTCTTCAACGGGTCCGTGTACTTGAGGGGGGCGCTCACCCTGCACGCCCTCCGAGCGGAGGTGGGCGACGACGCCTTCTTCTCGATCCTTCGTGCGTACGCGGAGAGGTTCCTGCACGGCAACGCCAGCACTGGTGACTTCATCGAGGTGGCGGAGCAGGTCGCGGGCCGTGACCTGACGGCGTTGTTCGATGCGTGGCTCTTCGACCCCCTGCCGCCGCCGCCCCACTGAGCCCAACGAGGTTGCTGGGCGTCATGGCCGTCGATGGGTACTCCGAGGTGCCTGGCGAGGAGGGGCGCACTGAGGGCAATCCCTCCGCGGTGCCTGGCGAGGAGGGGCGCACCGAGGACAATCCACTCCTCGGGACCTGGGCGCCGGACCTGCGACTCGTCATTCCTCCTGGGGCCCCGTGCAGCGAAGCTCCTCGCATGAGAGTCACGAGCGCCCAGGTCGGGAGAGCCGGCGACGAGCCGTCTGCCGCCACCTCGAGTCACTATGTTCCCGCTCATGATGGTGAAGGTCCGTGTCATGGACAGGGCCATGGCGTACCGGGAGGCCGGAAAGGGTGAGCCGATCGTATTCCTCCACGGCAACCCGACCTCGTCGTACCTGTGGCGAAACGTCATCCCCCACCTGGAGCCGTGGGGGAGATGCGTGGCGCCCGACCTGATCGGGATGGGGGACTCGGACAAACTCCCCGATGGCGCGCCATACGACTTCGAGCAGCACAGGAGTTTCCTGGACGCCTTCATCGAAACCCTCGGCATAGGCGATGGCGTGTGCTTCGTGGCTCACGACTGGGGGACGGCGCTGGCGTTCGACTGGGCCAACCGTCACCGCACCGCGGTGCGGGGTCTCGCCTACATGGAAGGCATCGTCCGGCCCATGACGTGGGAAGAGTGGCCTGAAGGCTCCCGCCGCCTCTTCCAGGGAATGCGGTCGGAGGCAGGAGAGTCGATCATCCTCGAGAAGAACGTGTTCGTGGAGCGGATCCTGCCCGCCTCGGTCCTGACCGAGCTCGCCGCTGCCGACATGGACGAGTATCGCAGGCCGTACCTGATGCCTGGCGAGTCGCGCAGGCCGACCCTGTCCTGGCCCCGTGAGATCCCCATCGAAGGGGAGCCCGAGAACGTGACTCGCCTCGTGAGCGCATACGCCACCTGGCTGGCGCAGAGCGACGTACCGAAGCTCTACATCAGGGCAGACCCAGGATTCTTCACGAAGCTGAGCGACCAGATCTGTCGATCGTGGCCGAACCAGCAGGAGCGGACGGTCAGGGGGATCCACTTCATACAGGAGGACTCACCAGACGAGATCGGGGCGGCCTTGGCTGCCTGGTACCGGCAGATCTGAGGGCTCTGCCCTCCGGCTACTGTGAAACGATGTCTGGCGACATCTTTGCGGCCCGCCGCACGCGGTTCATGACGCACCTCGGTGAGGGCGTCGCCTTGCTCTCGGCAGGAACGGAGGCCGTCCGCAACCGGGACGTCGAGTACCCCTTCCGTCAGGACTCCGACTTCTACTTCCTCACAGGGTTCGAGGAGCCCGACGCCGTCGCGCTCCTCGACCCGTCAGCAGAGGAACCCTTCGTCCTCTTCGTCCGACCCAAGGACAAGGAGATGGAGCTGTGGACCGGGCTCAGGGTGGGGGTGGAAGGTGCCAAGGAACGGTTCGCCGCCGACGAGGCCTTTCCCATCGCAGGCCTGGAAGAGCAACTCAGGACCCGGCTACAGGGCAAGAGCACGCTCTTCTACCGAGCAGGCGGTAGCTCGGGGTCGGTGGTCGACACGGTCCTGACGAGGCTGAGGGCCTGGCAGGTCCGAACGGGGAGGGGCGTGCCCACCGAGATCAGGGATCCGGGCGTGATCCTCTCGGAGTTGCGACTCCGAAAGACCGAGGACGAAGTCGGGTTGCTCAGGAAAGCCTGCCAGTTCTCGGCTCTGGGGCACATGGAAGCCATGAGGTTCGCCTCTCCTGGCCGCTTCGAATACCAAGTCCAGGCTGCTCTCGAGTACGTCTTCAGGAGCCAGGGTTCCGAGAGGAACGGCTACCCGTCGATCGTGGCGAGCGGGGCCAACGCCTGCATCCTCCACTACACCGCCAACGATCAGCCACTCGGCGCCGAGGACCTGCTGCTCATCGATGCAGGGGCCGAGTATGGATACCACTCGGCGGACATCACGCGGACGTTCCCTGTGTCCGGACGGTTCACAGCCCCGCAGCGCGCCCTGTATGAGATCGTCCTGGAGGCTCATCGCGTCGGTCTCGCCCACGCAGAGCCAGGAGCGACTCTGCGCGGGCTCCACGAGCGGGTCAAGGTCGTGATCAGCGAAGGCCTGATCGCCTTGGGACTCGTTCCAAAGGGCCTGGACGACACCCTCGCCATGCACCTGTACCGCGAGTACTTCATGCACGGAACGAGCCACTGGCTGGGAATGGATGTCCACGACGTAGGGACCTACGGCGTGAATGGCGATCCCAGGCCGCTGGAGACAGGTATGGCCTTCACGGTCGAGCCGGGTATCTACGTCAGCCCGGGACAGGGCCCCGTGACGTTTCGGCTTTTGACTTACGACATCGATGAGTGGTCGGAGCGGAGAGCACTGCTCGGGACAGAATCCGCGAGGAAGCTCGAACAAGAGGAGCTGAACGAGGCGCCTGTCCTCACGCACGACATCCCCACGGAGTTCAGAGGAATCGGCGTCCGCATCGAGGACGACCTCTTGATCACACGCGAAGGTGTCGAGTACCTCACCGCCTCGGTGCCAACAGACCAAGAGGACGTTGAAGCTCTCTGCAAGGAGGTCTCTTCCCTCGGCCTGATCTGAAGCGTCTCACGTCTCGCGGCCCATCCAGCGTGTGAGAGGAATCCGCACCTCGGCTTGGCCCCGGGCCACGGTCCGAAGAGCCTGCCTCAGCGACGAGTCAGGGAGCCCGTCCGGCTCGGGCGGGAGGTCGATCTCGATCTGCATCAGAGCTCCGCCTGCGCGCCGGAGGGAGGCTCCCATCCCCAGGAAGACCTGGATGATGCTCTCGTTCTCTGCCAACACGAGGGCGCGAAACCGGTCGACCCCGTGCGCCATGGCGGTCTCCGCCAACGTGTAGAGCAGTATCGTCCCGAGCCCTCTGCCTTGGTAGTCGTCGACGACTGCCACCGCAGGCTCGGCCACGGTTGGCTCCTCGGCGAGCCGCACATAGCGGGCTACGCCTATTCCTGGGAGATCGGGGTCGTCGAGGGCGATGGCCACCCAGGCGAAATGGTCGTGGTAGTCGACCTGTGTCAGGTAGTCGAGCATGTCCGATGTCAGCTCGTTGAGAGGGGCGAGAAAGCGTAGATACCTCGATTTGGGAGACAGGCGCTCGAAGCCCCTCTCGAGTTGGGCTCTGTCATCGGCTGTGATGGGCCGGATCCTCACGCTCGTCCCGTCCCTCAGCGCAACGTCTGCGGTGTGTTCGGCGAGGAACTCCTCACCAGGAGGATCCATAGGCGGAGTGTAAGGATGAGCGGGTGGCGTTCCTATGGCCCCGGCCGCCGATCTGACCCCTGGGCCGCAGCAGAGCAACAGTCCGGCCCCCCAGGCCGGATAACCTGAAGTCGTGACCAAGGACACCAGGCGATGGCTGCGGCCTGTGTACCGCGTGTACGAGGAGCAGCTGACGAGGCAACTGGAACCGACTCGGCTTCCGAAGCACGTGGGGATCATCCTGGATGGACACCGCCGTTACGCTCTGAAGGAGGGGTTGCCCGACTACGCAGCCAGCTACCGGGCGGGCACCCAGAAGTTCGAGGAGTTCGTCGGCTGGGCTTCTGACCTCGGCATACCGGCCATCACAGGTTGGGTGCTGTCGAAGGAGAACCTCGGCCGATCGCCCACGGAGCTGGAACCGTACTTCGAGGTCTTGATCGACTTGTTCGGGAGGCTTCCTGCGCTCGCTCGCAGGCACGACCTGACAGTTCGATTCATAGGCAGCTTGGACCTGCTCCCGGACAGGCTCGTCAGGGCGGCCAAGAAGGCCGAGGAGATCTCACCCGCCGGCGCCGGGAGGTTGACGATCGCCCTTGGCTACGCCGGAAGGCAGGAGATCGTCGACGCCTGTAGGGACCTGGTCCAGCAGCTCATCTCGGAGGGTGTCAGAGAAGGCGAGATCACGGACCACATCGATGCGGAGGCCCTCGCATCCCATCTGTACACGGCTGATCTGCCGGATCCCGACCTGGTCATCCGGACCAGTGGCGAGTCGCGGTTGTCCGGTTTCCTGCTCTGGCAGTCTGCCTACGCCGAGTTCGCTTTCGTCGACGTCTACTGGCCTGCCTTCCGAAGGGTCGACTTCCTGCGGGAGTTGCGGGACTTTGCGAGGCGGGAGCGCCGGTTCGGCCAATAGCGGCACAGGGAGGTGGTCGAGATGGAGCTACACAGCAGCAGTTTCTCCGAAGGCGGCCGAATACCCGAGGAATATGCGTTCTGCGTTCCCGCCCCTGGCGGGGCGGAGCTGGGCCCCAACAGGAATCCGGCCTTCACCTGGTCGGGCGTGCCGGCGGAGACACGGTCGCTTGCCCTCATCTGCTACGACGAGGACGCACCCACCCGTCAAGAGGCGGACGCCGCTGAGGATGAGATCGCACGCGAGCTTCCCAGGTCCGGTTTCTACCACTGGGTCATCGTGGACATCGACCCAGGGCGGCGCGGCATACAAGAGGCAGAGTTCTCCGAAGGTGTGACGCAAGGTGGCAAGACGCTGGCGGCTGAGGGAGGACCGAGGCAGGGAGTCAACGACTACACGACCTGGTTCCGAGGGGACGAAGGGATGGAAGGAACGTACCGGGGTTACGACGGCCCATGCCCTCCTCCCAACGATTCGATCATCCATCGCTACACCTTCACCCTGTACGCGCTAGGCGTCGATCACTCCCCTGTCGGGGAAGAGTTCGAAGGTGCCGAGGTGCTGGACGCCATCAGGCCTCACATCCTGGCGACAGCTTCGCTGACGGGGACCTACGTCCTCAACGCGAGACTCCTGTAACTGCGTCAGCGGGTCCACAGGGAAGCAAGCGCGTCCGCGTACTCGTTCCAGCGGTAGCCCGCATGCGCAGCCAGCCACTCCAGTTGCAGCTCGGGCCTCCTGACCAGGATCTCGTAGAGGGGCTCGATCAGATCGAGGTTCTTTATGGCTCCGCTCTTGCGCTTCCACCCCCTCGCCTTCCAGCCCGCCGCCCACTCGGTGAACGTCCGGTAGACGAGATTGCTGTCCGTGTACACGGTCGCCGCGGTCCCCTCCGGTACCAACTCGATGCCCCTGTGGAGGGCCGTGAGCTCCATGCGGTTGTTCGTCGTCGACGGCTCATGCCCGTGTGCCTGGCTCAGGATCCTGTCTTCGATGACGTACACGGCTCCCCAGCCGCCAGGGCCGGGATTGGGGATCGCGCTCCCATCTGTGAAGACTCCCGTGGTGGGCCCTGCTGTGTACGTCGCCAGGACCTCCTCGAGGGGGAGAAGGTGGCCCTCTTCGAGAAGAAACGGTTGGTGTGACGAGTGGAGACGGTGACAATCCGGGCACAGCCTCGGCTCCCAGCCAGGGTACCGGTCGAGGACGCCTTGGGACAGACTGAAGGGCCGCCCACAGCGCTGACAGATGAACTCCATCACCGGACTCCCGTGCTCAGGGTGCACGAAGTTAGAACCGGAAACGCCAATCCCGAAACCACGGTTCCTTCGCCGCGCTCTCCGCGCGACGGCGGCCGCTCCCTGGGGCGGCCGCTATCGTGTTTGGGCTAACACGGAGGCTGTGAGAACCTCTAGCGGGCCATCGGCGTTGGATGGTCGATTCTTGAGCCGATTTATCGATCTCGTCGCGCATCTCCGAACCCACGCGTTGCGGACGGACGGCCCCTTCACGCTGCGTTCGGGTGCTTCAACCGACTGGTACATCGACGCCAGGCAGACCACCCTCGACGGGCAAGGTGCCTGGCTGGTCGGAGAGGCGATCCTCACGGCTCTCCGGCCTGATGTCGCGGCTGTGGGAGGACTCACGATGGGCGCCGACCCCATCGCCGTCGCGACGGTGATGGCGGCCGTTTCCCACTCCCGGTCCCTCCGTGCCTTCACGGTCAGGAAGGCATCCAAGGACCACGGGTTGGCCGGCAGGCTCGTCGGACCGGTCACCACAGGAGACAGAGTGGCGGTTCTCGAGGACACGACCACAACAGGCTCAGCGTTGATGGAGGCCGTGGATGTTGCCTCGGAGGCAGGGCTCGTAGTCGTCCAAGCCATCGCTCTGTGTGACCGAAGCGACGGCCGGGTGGGGGAGCTCATGGCGGGGCGCTCGATCCCGTACGAGGCGGTGGTGGTCCCCTCGGACCTGGGAGTCTCGTGAACGGCGAGATCGTGGTCAGGAGATCAGCTCTTCGGGTGTGGCTGATCGCTCTTCTGGCGGCTCCGTTCTGGATCTTCGGGGCGGATCTGATCTTCCAGCAGCGGCTCCTCGGCCGCTTGGGGGACCTGATCTACCCAGGCGATGTCCCAGCCTTCGAGGCTCGCGACTCCTGGTGGGCGTGGCTCTTCTTGCTGTGCGGCATCGCGGTGACGGCCTGGGCCCTGAAGGAGCTACTGGCCCCGAAGCGGATCGTCGTCGCAAGTGAGGCCGGCCTCACCCTCGCGGTGGCCGGACCTTTCCGTCCAAGGACCGTGCTTCGCTGGGACCAGGTCCTTGATGTGAAGGCCGACCGGGCTGTCGACGACGGTGATGTCCTGCCTGTCCTCAGACTTCGAGTGGCCTCCCCTGAGCTGCTCCCTGCACGGCCCTGGGGCGCGCGTCGAGTGGGACCGGACACGCTGATGATCCTTGCCTCGGACTGGGACACGCAGCCAGGCGACGTTGTCGACAAGATTCGGGAGCTCACGTCCTCGGAGGAGCCATGAGCAGGATCCTCGGGGCACACGTGGGGACGGCGGACCCGCTGTCATCCGCGGAGGCACTCGACGCAGGAGCGGTCCAGGTGTTCCTTTCGAACCCGCAGTCGTGGAAGAAGCCAGGCCCTCGACCAGACGCAGAAGCTCTCCGCAGCTCTGACATCCTCGTGTACGTCCATGCTCCGTATCTGGTGAACGTCGCATCGCCCAACAACCGTGTCAGGATTCCCTCCCGCAAGATCCTGGCCGACACGTGTGAGGCTGCGGTGAACGTCGGCGCGGCCGCGGTCATCGTGCACGGTGGTCACGTCTCCGATGACGAGGAGGTCACGGCAGGATTTGCGAGATGGAAGAAGGCGCTCGAAGGTCTGGAGTGGGGCGTCCCGATCTTCATGGAGAACACAGCAGGGGGCACGAACGCCCTCGCACGCGAGGTGAGCGTCATCGCCGAGCTGTGGCAGGAGATCGGGGACCTGGGCATCGGCTTCTGCCTCGACACATGCCACGCGTGGTCCGCGGGCGAAGATCTGCAAGGGCTGGTAGAGCGCGTCATGCGCGCCACCGGCCGGATCGACCTCCTCCACTGCAACGACTCACGAGATCCCTTCGACAGCAGGCGCGACAGGCACGCCAACCTCGGCGACGGCATGATCCCCGAGAGCCAGCTGGTGACCATCGTCAGAGCGGTCGAAGCGCCCATCGTGATCGAAACCCCAGGCGATCTCGATGCACACAAGTCGGACTTAGACTGGCTGCGAACGCGAATCTGAATACTCCGCCGCGCCCCCACGCGGTCACCGACACGAAATGACGACCACACACCGCGACATTGCTGACGTGCGCCGTACCCGGACGCTGGTGATCTGGCTGGCGTCTGTTGCATGGCTCGTCCTGGTGTTCTTCGCGGTTGCCACGACCAGGGGACCGATCGAGAGCGACCTCTCCACGAAGTCGCAGCAGGCTCTGGCGGCAGCAGGAATGGAGAAGGTGCGGGTCGAGTTCGAGGGCAGAGATGCCACGCTGATCGGAGCAGCGACTTCGAGGAGCGAAGCGGACTCTGCGGCCGCAGTCGTGCTGGCAGTGGAGGGTGTCAGAGCCGTCGAGAACCACCTCGAGGTGGACGGGACTCCTTCTGTCGCGCCACCTCTGACTACAGATCCCACGACGCCACCGGTGCAAGGGACTGAGCCTCCCTCCTTCGTGATGCTCGTGTCAGGCGGAACAGTGGCCCTGACCGGTTCGGTGCCGACCGACGAGATTCGAGATGCCTTGGTGGCAGGGGCAGTACGAGCCTTCGGGCTGGAGCACGTCGTCAGCACCATTTCTGTGAGCCCACAAACCGCATCCGCGCCATGGCTCGAGGCGTTACCTTTCATGCTTGGCCAGATGGGAGACGTCACGGAGTTTTCGCTCGTCGTCGCCGGGGGCACGGCGGAGCTCTCTGGTCTGGCAGTGACCGAAGCCGCCTCACAGTCGATCGAGAGTCTCGTTGCCCTGTCCCTGCCGGGTCTGGAGGTCGTCAACCTGCTGGAGGTGGGAGCAGACGAGCACGAGCTGGTGCAGGGCAAGCTCGACGGCTTGGACCTCACCCGAGTCACGTTCTCCGTCGGGAGTACGGACCTCGAGCCGGCCGGCCTTTCGGTTCTCGCTACGGTCGTGGCCATACTCGGCGACCACCCTGACGTCGTGATCGAGATCGGCGGCCACACGGACGCCACAGGATCAGAGGACAAGAACGTCGAGCTGAGTCAGGGCAGAGCCGAGGCCGTGCTGGAGTACCTTGTGGACGGCGGCGTGGCGAGGGAGCGGATGACAGCGGTGGGCTACGGATCTCAGCACCCGGTCGGGGACAACTTCACGGAGGCGGGTCGAGCAGCGAACAGGCGCATCGAGATCGTCGTCGTCTCGTGATCTACCTCGCTGGCCAGATCGCACTGTTCCTCCTCGTCGCCTTGGCATTGGGTATGGCGGTGGGATGGCTGCTCAGGGGACTGGTGAGCCCCGACCGGAGAAGCTCGGAGCCCTCGCCCTCTGAGCAGGAGGCCGCAGAGAAGACACCTCGTTGGCAGTGAGTGCTTGCAGGCGCGGCCTGGCGCAGGGGGCCCGCTACTCGTAGTACTCCGTTCCGAGGTGCGTGATCAGATCCTCGCCCATCCAGTGTCTGAGGGTGTTCTTCAGCTTCGTCTGCTGTATGAACAGGTCGTGCTCCGGGTACAGGCCGGGAGCCACCTGAGGGCTCTTGAAGTAGAAACTCAGCCACTCTTGGATCCCAGCCTGGCCTCCTCTGGCGGCCAGATCCAGGAAGAGGGCCAGATCGAGTGCTATCGGAGCCGCCAGGATGCTGTCCCTGCAGAGGAAGTCGACTTTCATCTGCATCGGGTATCCCATCCAACCGAAGATGTCGATGTTGTCCCAACCTTCCTTGTTGTCGCCTCGCGGTGGGTAGTAGTTGATCCGCACCTTGTGGTAGATGTCGTCGTACAGAGTCGGATAGCGACCCGGTTGCAGGATCGTGTCGAGCACCCCCATCTTGGTCACTTCCTTGCTCTTGAAGCTGTCGGGGTCTTCGAGGACCTCCCCATCGCGGTTGCCGAGGATGTTGGTGCTGAACCAGCCACTGAGGCCGAGCATCCGCGCCTTGAAGCCGGGAGCGAGGATCGTCTTGATGAGCGTCTGGCCGGTCTTGAAGTCCTTGCCGGCGATGGGAACGCCCTCCCGCTCTGCGAGCTCGACGAGGGCTGGAGTGTCGACTGTGATGTTCGGGGCACCGTTGGCGAAGGGGATGCCCATCGAGAGGGCGGCGTAGGCATAGAGCTGACTCGGGGTGATCTGCTCGTCGCTTCTGCGTAGCCCCTCCTCGAACGCCTCCATGGAGAGATGCACTGCCGAGAGGTCCCGATAGGCCTCCGTGCTTCCACACCAGATCATCACCAGGCGTTGACAGTCGTTGGCCTTTGAGAAGGCCTCGATGTCTGCCTGGAGCATCTGAACGAGCTCCCATTTGTCCTCGGTGGGCTTGACGTTGTCTGTGCCTTCGAGTCGCTTCACCCAGCGTGGGTCGAATGCGGCCGGCATCGGTCGAATCCCTCGCAGCTCCTCTGCGACGCCTTCGAGGTCGCCTCTCTCGAGGACGCCTGCCCGACGTGCGACCTGGTAGGCATCCTCGGAGTACGGATCCCATCCACCGAAGACGAGGTCATCGATGGAGGCGAGAGGCACGAAATCTCTGATGAGCGGCTCGCGATGATCGGTGCGCTTGCCGAGCCTGATGTGAGCCATCTGTGAGACCGAGCCGATCGGCTCAGCCAGCCCTTTGCGGATGGCGTGCACACCTGCGAAGAGCGTCGTGGCGACTGCTCCGACGCCAGGAGTCAGAACGCCGAGCCGGCCCGTGGCCTTCTGGATGTCGAGAGCTTCCGGCAAAGGCTGACCTCCTGCCAGCAGTGGGGGTTCGGAAGCCTAGCGAGAGCGCGGGAGCCGGCTGCTGTACAGTCGCTCGTCGTCATGCGTTGGCGCCTTGCGTCCGCGGTCTTGCCGGTGGTCCTGGCCACCGCCTGCTTCTCGACCGATCCTCCCTGGTCGGATGCGGAAGGCGAGATCGTCAGCGCCAGCCAGGTCATCGAACACAAGGGCTTTGCCAGGTGCGGCACCCAGTCTGTGACCTTCCTCGAGTTCTTCGGTAGGCAATTCGCCAAGGACCCCGAAGGGGTCCTCGGGACCCTGTTGTCACTCGATGGCAGCAGGGAGCTCAGCTACGAGGCGCTGGACTCGGTGCCGCCAGGCGCAGTTGCGACGGGCATCACGCGAGGTGACCGCGAGATTTACGTGGATGAGGAGGAGACAGAGGACTACCTCTACGTCGTCTACCCCACCAGAGTCGAGCGGTGGCCCCGCGCCGAGGTGTACTGCGAGGACTGACCCGTCCGGAGTGCCCGCAGTGATGCTGATAGCATGAGCACGCCGAGCACGGGCGACCCACGAGTGGCGGCCGATGCTGACGACGGCTTGAGAAAGTGAAGAGGTCCCCGTCCCCCAACCCTCGAGGTGGGGAGAGAGGAGACGAACATGGCCGACACGATGGCCAAGGTCACCGTTCCCCAGGTGAGGGAGCGTAAGGGAGCCCTTCCCCTCACCATGATCACGGCCTACGACACGCCGAGCGCTTCCATCGCATCCGAGGCCGGTGCTGACATCATCCTGGTCGGGGACTCAGTGGCCAACGCGGTGCTCGGACACGAAGACACCTTGGCCGTGGACATGGACGTGATGGTTCATCACACGGCTGCCGTCGCGCGAGCCAGACCCCATTCGCTGATCGTCGGTGACATGCCGTGGATGAGCTATCACGCATCCCTCGATGAGGCGATTCACAACGCAGCGCGGCTCGTTCGAGAGGGAGGCGCCGAGTCCGTCAAACTCGAGGGCGGCAGTAAGCGAGTTCGGGTGATCGAGGCGATTCTGGCTGCCGAGATTCCGGTGATGGGCCATCTGGGCCTCACCCCGCAGTCCGTACACGCGATGGGCGGCTATCGCGTCCAAGGCAAGGCGGCTGATGCCGCGAGGACGTTGATCACCGATGCCCAGGCCCTCACCGCGGCAGGCGTCTTTGCGATCGTCTTGGAAGGGGTCCCCGACCTCCTGGCCAAGCTGATCACCAAGGAGGTTCCCGTTCCGACCATCGGAATCGGAGCGGGCCCGCACACCGACGGGCAGGTACTGGTCCTACACGACGTACTCGGACTGGGTACCGGTCGTCTGCCGAAGTTCGTTCGGAGCTATGCGGACCTGAGGGGGGCGGCGATCCAAGCTCTCGAGGCGTTCTTTTCGGACGTGCGATCCGGCGACTTTCCCGGAGAGGCGGAGAGCTACCACATGAGCGAAGAGGCGGCCTCGTCGCTGCTTTCCGATCTGGGCTGAGTGATCAGAGCCTCCGTCGCATGCGTGCTGCTCGTAGCCGCGGCCTGCACGGGACAGGACCAGGAGCCCCTTCCTTCCAACCCCCCACCTTCGGTATCGGTCACTCCGACGATCATGCCCGCCCCTCTCGAAGGCTTCACGGTGACGACCGTGGTCTTGGCAGGGGACGAGCTGGTCGTTGCCGTGGCCGACCGTCCGTCCCTGCGGAGGCAAGGGCTCATGGGCGTCACCGACCTGGGGGATCTCGACGGCATGCTGTTCTCCTACGGAGAGGACGTCACCAGCGCCTTTGTGATGCGTGAAGTTCTGATCCCACTCGACCTTGCCTTCTTCGACGAGTCAGGGCAGTTTCTCGGTCGCATCGCGATGCTGCCGTGCGAACGTGAGCCATGCCGCCTCTACGTCCCACCCGCCCCTTTCCGTTGGGCGCTGGAGGCACCCTCGGGAATGTTGGCCCCGCTGAGACCAGGAGACGTCATCGAGGTCGGATGAAGGAGAACGCCAAAACCACCCAGAAGCCTGACTTCCCGTGGGCGTTGGGCCCCGTTAGGATGTCCGCCGATCCCCGAACACGGCGATTGTCGCCGCGTGCGGCCCCTGCTCCCGAGAGGGGGCCTTCCGCAAAGCGGAAGCCCGAAGGAGGTTGTTTGAAGTGCGCACGTACGAAGTGATGACGATTTGGCGCCCGGGATTGTCCGAGGACGAGGTCAGAGCACAGGTAGCGGACATGGAAGGGATGCTCCGCGAGAAGGGGGCGGAGATCGGCGAGTCCGACTTCTGGGGCAAGCGACGCTTTGCCTACGAGATCGACCACGAGACGGAGGGCTACTACGCCGTGGTCGAGTTTCAGGCGGAGGCGCCCGCAGTAGGGGAGTTGGAGCGCAACCTTTCGCTCTCCGACGACGTGTTGCGCCACAAGGTCTTGAGGCCTGACAGATGAGATCGTGTCACACCGCCATGGCAGAGTGTGCGAGGTCGAAAGGGATGAGCATATGACGACGAACACAGTGACGCTGGTGGGAAACCTCGTGGACGACCCGGAGCTTCGCTTCACGCCGAGCGGTGTTGCGCTCGCGAAGCTGCGCGTGGCTGTCAACCGGCGGTGGAGGGACCAGGACAATCAGTGGCAGGAGGAGACCGCCTTCTTCTCAGGCACCTGCTGGCGAGAGATGGCCGAGAACGTGGCCGAGTCGCTCCAGAAGGGAGCCAGGGTGCTGCTGACGGGTCGGCTGCAGCAGCGGTCGTGGGAGACCCAGGAGGGGGAGAAGCGGTCAGTGGTGGAGGTGACCGTGGACGAGATCGGTCCGAGTCTGCGATGGGCGACAGCGAGCGTCGCCAAGACGACCAGAGGAGGCGGTGCCGACTGGCAGGAGGCTCCGGCGGAGGTGGCAGCTGCTCCTGTGGGAAGGTCTGACTACGGGCCGGACGAGGCCCCCTTCTGAGGAGTTGATCGTGGCGAAGAAGAAGGTCCGTCAACAAAGGCGACGCCCCGATCGCGAGTCCAGGAGGGCAGGGGCCAAGGTCTGTTACTTCTGCACCGAGAAGATCGACTACGTCGACTACAAGGACGTTGCCCTTCTCAGGCGGTTCGTCTCAGACCGATCCAAGATCAGATCCAGACGCGTCACGGGCAACTGCGAGCAGCACCAGCGGAAAGTGGCCACGGCCGTCAAGAACGCCCGCGAGATGGCGTTGATGGCGTACACCAAACGTTGATGCAACTCCTCCTCACCGCCGACGTCGAGGGGGTCGGGAGGACCGGCGATGTGGTGGATGTC
>CAZKJJ010000013.1:16941-18998 GCA_964553055.1 uncultured Acidimicrobiia bacterium | reverse complement strand
GGGGCTGAAAACGTTGATCTCCATGAGCTTGTCGCCCACGATGTCGAGGCCGACCAGGAACATGCCGTCCTGTACCAGCTTGGGCCTCACCTGCTCGGCGATCCGCAGCATGTCGTCTGTCACGTCCGCTCTCGCCAGCCTGCCGCCTGCCGAGATGTTGCTACGCATGTCGTCACCGTGTCTGACCCTGCGGAAGGCCGCGTACTTCCCCCGATGACGGAGCGGCTCACCGTTCATCATGAACAGGCGCACGTCGCCTTCCACAGCGTTCGTCAGATACTCCTGCGCGATCACGTACCCGTCTCGGCTCACCGCGTCGATCATCTGGTTGAGATTCGAGAGATCGTCTGGTCTCACCAAGAAGACGCTCTGACCACCCGAGCCCTGGAGCGGCTTGAGCACCACCTGCCCGAAATCCTTGGCGAAGCTCCTGATCTCGTCGCGATCCCTCGTGATCAAGGTGGTCGGCCTCACCTCCTCGGGAAAGTGCTGGAAGTACATCTTGTTGGTGGCCTTGGCGAGACCGTTGGGGTCGTTGAGCACGACGACGCCGTGCCGCATCGCCAGACGGCCGAAGATGATCCCTGCCGTCTGTGCCCAGGAACGCCTGCCCACGTCGTCTGAGGGGTCGCTGCGCAGAAGCAGGACGTCGAGCTCGTCGACCACGATGCGCTCGACGAGGGCGCTCGAGCTGTGGAGGTCCCGCAGGAACACCTCCGACGACTTGTAGTTGGCTTTGGACACGGACCTGGCCCTAGCCCTGATGCTGTCATCGGGGTCGTAGGCGAAGTCCCCGGCTCCCAGCACCCATGGCTCGTGCCCTCTGTTGCGCGCCGCCATTGCCAGCCGGATCGTCGTGTAGCCGGGCTGCTCGGTCTTGACGTCGTTGACCATGAAGCCGATCCTCATTGCCAGATGCCTCCAAGCACCTCCTCGACCGTTGGTCCCGTGCGCACCCATTCGAGCGTGCGCTGAGCAGCTTCGCTCTCGAGATATCGGGGGGTCAGCACAGGTGGGACCAGGACCCGCCTTCGCTGTAGCTCCTCGATTATAGGAGCATGGCCCAACGCCATCTTGCCCGAGAGCAGCGTGTCCAAGTCGCCTCCATCCCTGACGTAGCCGAAGACCTCGCGAAGACCCCGAAGGTACACGGCGTCTTTCACGAATCCTCCTGACCTGTAGACCCTCGTCGTGATGGTGAAGGCGGTCTTCTTACCGAACCCGTGTGCGCCGGTGAGGAGCCTGAAGGTGTCGAGGAAGTCTGCCCCTGCCACGATCGCATCGCAGGCGACGACCCTTCCCGCCAGTAGCCGGACCCTTCCCCTCGAGAGGCCCCCTGAGAGGAACTCGGCGAACACGCCGAGGCCTTCCTGCAGAGCGTCGTAGCCTGCGAGGCCCGACGCCAACAGCGACAGGCGCTGCTGCCTGCCGTTGTAGTTGGTCACGAGGTGGGTACCCAGCTCATGGTGGATGAGCGCTTCGACCCTGGCCTTCGGGATCCTGAGGCTACGAGCGACCAGCAACTTCCCCCCTGAGACCATCAAGCTCGTGATGTCGTCTCGTAGCTCGACTCCTGAGTCCAGATCAGGTGCACGTGCTCGGTAGTGGTCGAGCTCGCGCTGTGCAGACGCTGCGAATTCGGATCCGCTCACGCGTGCCCCGTTCGCTCGGCCTGGCGCCACCAGGTCGAGAATCTTGTGAGCGAGCTCGAGGAGCTGGGCGTCCACCCTGCCGTGGAGGGCGAGTGAGTCGTAGAGGAACGAGGGCCTCTCTCTGTCCCTTATGAGCGACAGCTGCCTGTCGAGCGCTTCCCTCTGCTGGTAGAAGAGGTCGGCGATGGTCGGGTCCTCGACCCGCCCGATGCTGATGTTGTGAAGTCTCCTCTTCTGCCCTGAAGGGTCCACGGGCGAAGGCCTGTAGTAGAAGACGGGCGTTCGCTGGTACTTCCTCCTTCGGAACTCGTTCCATGCCGTCTCGCCGTTTGAAGGCGTGACCAGCAGCAGGAGGTCGAAGGACTGTCCGATCTTCGCGAGCTGGCTGTCGATGTCCCAGACGGC
>CAZKJJ010000013.1:0-16931 GCA_964553055.1 uncultured Acidimicrobiia bacterium | reverse complement strand
ACGGCCTTGACGGTGGCCTGGCGCCCGAGGGCGTGATAGGTGCGGGGACGGCTCGTGGTCTCGTCCTTGGCGAAGTGGAAGATCGCCATCGCGAGCGCCTTGGTGAGTTGTCTGCGAAGGTCTCGTATGACTAACGGGTACTCGGTGTCCTCTTCTTCGCCGAGGTAGATGGGAGCCACCTCGACCCCCACCAGGTGCACTCCGGACTCTCTCACCTGCGGCGACGTCAACACCGGGCTGAGGCCGGGAGGGGAGGCTGCGGCCTCGACGAGCACTTCCGTCGACGCCTTCCGCTTGGAGATACGAATCCGGTCGAGCTCATCGATGAGGTGGTCGACGAATCCCTTCTTGCGATCCGCTTTGGAGACATGTAGACGGAAGAAGGGCCTCTTGAACGCACCTTCGTCGCTCTTCTCGAGGAGATCCGGGTTCGACCAGACCTCGAAGAGCACGGATGCACCGAAGATCCTCGCCTGCTCCGAGGCGACTCTGGAGGCCAGCGTCCTCACAGTCCCGCGCCCCGCCTTCGCCGGATCCGCGGTGAGGTAGGACGCGTGGGATGTGGCGAACCTGGACGTTCCCGGGTCGATCCTGTCGGGCGGCTTTCTGTAGACGACGAGGAAGGGAAGCTGCCTCTCGACGTTGATGCGTCCCCAACCGGGAAGCGACCTCCTCGTGCGCTGGCCTGCGGCGACCCGAGCGGAGACCGTCTCGATGAATTCGGGCGTGATCGCCCGCGGCCTGTCTCTCTCAGCCAAGCCCTGTGATCTCATCCAGTAGGCCGGGAACAGTCGACGCGAGGGCCTCACGCAGCGTCTCTATCGCGCCCTCGTCCAGCTCCCCCGTCCACTCGTCCATGAACGTCTTCTTGAATTCGATGGCCAGTGCTGTGCCTGTCTCCGGATAACGCTCGTGGACGAAAGCGGCGACGTTCCGGCCACGGAACTTCACGTTCTCCCTGACATCGAGGGTACGGCGACCCAAGTCGAAGGCCGCCAGGTCCGTCATGAACCTGTCCACCAGGGGACCCCAACGGACCCTGTCCATCGATCCGGTTCCGACGTTCACCTCTGGACTTGCCGCGGGGTCCTCGGGAGGCCCATCAGGGCCGCTCCGACGGTGGTTGTAGGAGTGACAGTCGAGCACGACGAACCGGCCGTGCTCACGTTGGAGCGTGTCGCATGCCTCGGCGAGCAGCGCGTAGAACTGGTCGTAGTAGGCGAGGGATCCGGCGACGATGTCCTCGGAGGGTTCGTCGTTCCACAGCTGGAGCCCCCAGGCATCGCCAGGTGTCCGGTAGACAGCCTCGCTCCGTGGCCGATTGAGGTCGACCTCGAAGCGCGAGCGCCTTGGGACGATGCGGTTGGGCGTGACGGCCACGAACCGATCGGTATAGGGATCTTCTTCCCGCAGGCGGTCCCCTACGGGAAGGCCCATCAGAGAGGCGACCTCGGCACGAAGCGAAGAGCCTGCGTGGACCGCGGTGGCCAAGATCGGCGAGTCTCCCAGCTCGAAGACGAAGCCGTCGTTGTCCATGAGTCTGCGTGAATGTACTGCCGAAGGAGACGAGGTGCGAGGCCTGCGGATGGGCGGGTATCGAGTAGTCGCCGGTGGTCCGGTAGAACTGGCGCGTGCTGTGTGCTGATCGGGCCAATCGCCAGCTGACAGCCGGCACCGTCGGCGTCATGGGCCTCGTCGTCGTGGTGGCGCTGACGATCGCGCAGGCCGGACCTCCCTTTGATGACGCCGAAGCCGAGTCGTTGATGACACGGCTCGAGCGATATGCCATCGGCGGCGAGGAGCCAGACACTCTGGCGGCGATCGTGGCTGCCGGCGACACTCGGTTCACATCGGTGCTCATCGAGCTGGTGCGGGCAACCGAGATGGGGCTGTTCCCCCACGATGCCCACGAGCCGTTCCTGGAGGGACTCCAGCAGTTGACGGGTCAGCAGCTCGTCGATTGGCCTGACTGGGTCGAGTGGTATGCGAGCACGGAGCTCGAGCCGCCGCCCGGCTTTCAGGCGTGGAAGGGCCGGCTCTTGGGGGCAATCGACCCCGGCTTCGCAGCCTTCTTCGGGGACCATCCTTCGACGATCCGAGTCGAGGAGGTCGTATGGGGCGGGGTCTCGACCGATGGGATCCCTCCGCTCGACTCGCCCCGCCACCTGGCGGCAGTTGACGCCGGCTATCTGTCCGACTCCGACCTGGTGTTCGGCGTGTCGGTGGGAGGTGACCATCGAGCGTACCCGTTGCGAATCATGGACTCCCATGAGATGGCAAACGACGTCGTTGGCGGGGTACCCGTCTCACTCGCCTACTGCACCCTGTGCGGGGCGGGGATCCTCTATGAAGGCAGGCTCGGGGGTCACATATACACGTTCGGCTCGTCCGGACTGCTCATGAGAAGCAACAAGCTCATGTACGACAGAACCAGCATGACGCTGTGGAACCAGTTGACGGGAGAACCGGTGCTGGGTCTCCTGGCCGGTCGAGACCTCACATTGAGGCGGCTTCCTGTCGTCGTGACGACGTGGAGCGACTGGCTCGCAGCCCATCCCGATACGGTGGCACTGGACATCGACACGGGATTCGAACGTGACTACGGGTCGGGAGCGGCGTACGGGGAGTACTACGCGTCCCCTGATCCGCTCTTTCCCGTCGGCGTGCGTTCAGACCTACTGGGACCCAAGGACCGCGTGTTTGCTCTGCTGCTGGACGGCGTGCCTGTTGCCTACCCTGTCGATGCCCTCGCCGCGGAGCGAGTGATCAACGACTCTGTGGGAGGGACGCCTGTCGTCCTGCTGGCGCTGCACGGGACCCTCCGGGGGCAAGGGTCGGAGTTCGTCACGGGACTCGAGGTCGAGTGGCGGGCGGGGGCTGAAGTCCGAGCTTTCGAAGCGGGTTCGCACACCTTCTCGGCATCGAATGGGGTAGTGGTCGACGAGCGAGCGGTTCCATGGCAGGTGAGGGAGGAAGTCCTGGTGTCTGACCGGGGCGAGACGCTGCCCAGGCTGCCAGGCCACCTCTCCTACTGGTTCGCGTGGTTCAGCTACTTCCCCCGAACCCTCGTCTATGGCTTCGGCTGAGAGCTTCAGCCTGCCAGGTACTTCGGTTCGATCGCGAACAAAGGCGCAGCCCCGGCGGTGACCGCTCCGAGCTTGCCCCTGGCCTCTGGCAGAAGCTGCTCGCAATAGAAGCGGGCCGTCGTGATCTTGGCTTCCGCGAACTCGCCTCCGTCTCCTCCCTCCGAGATGAGACGGGCTGCGGCTGCTGCGGACCTGGCCATGACCCAGCCCCCTGCGGTGATCCCCACGAGCGCGGCATACGGCGAGGCTCCTGCCAGCCGGTCCCTGTGGTCCTCACGAGCCAGCAGCCACTCCGTTGCCTCCCGAAGCGCGGCCACGGCGTCGACGAGTCCTTCTGCGATGTCCGTGAGGCCGGCGTCGAGGCGCCGTAGCTCGTCTGCGGTCGTGTCCATCCTCGACAGGATCTCCCTGACCGCGTCACCGCCACGCATGCTCAGCTTCCTGCCCACCAGGTCGATCGCTTGGATGCCGTTCGTGCCTTCGTAGATGGGGGTGATCCTGGCATCCCTGTAGAACTGGGCCGCTCCTGTCTCCTCAACGTACCCCATCCCTCCGTGGACCTGGAGGCCGATGGACGTCATCTGGACCCCTGTGTCCGTGCACCAGGCCTTGCAGACAGGCGTCATGAATGCCAGGAATTCCTCGTGCTCCGTACGCACTGAAGGATCGGGGTGAGCGCTGGCGAGATCGACCGAGGCCCCCGCTGTGTAGATCAGGGCCCGCATCGCCTCCGCGTTGGCCTTCATCGTCATCAGCATCCGGCGGACGTCAGGATGCTCGATGATGAGAGAGCTCTCGGGCGAGGTGCTGCCGATTGCCCTTCCTTGACGTCGCTCCTGGGAGAAGGCGAGCGCCTTCTGGTACGCGCGCTCCGTCATGGCGACACCCTCTTGGCCTACGCCGATCCTGGCCGCGTTCATCATCGTGAACATGTTCCGCATGCCCTCGTTCTCGTCGCCCACCAGGAAGGCGACCGCGCCCTTCTCCTCGCCGTAGGACATCACGCAGGTCGGGCTGGCATGGATGCCCAGTTTGTGCTCGATTGAGACACACCGCAGGTCGTTGCGGGCTCCAGGTTTGCCTTCCGCATCAGGGAGATACTTGGGGACGAGGAACATCGAGATCCCCTTCGTCCCAGGTGGGGCATCAGGCAACTTGGCGAGCACCATGTGCACGATGTTCTCGGTGAGGTCGTGCTCGCCCCACGTGATGAAGATCTTGGTGCCATACAGACGGTAGGTGCCATCTTCGGCCCGCTCCGCCCTCGTCGATATGACGCCCAGGTCTGACCCTGCGTGGGGCTCTGTGAGGTTCATGGTGCCTGACCATGCTCCTGAGACGAGACGGCCCAGGTAGAGCTGGCGGAGTTCTTCGGTGCCATGTGCGAGCAGAGCCTCGACGGTCCCGGTCGTCAGTAGCGGACCGAGCGAGAAGGCGAGGCAGGCACTCTTGAACATCTCCTGGACGACGAGCCCGACGAGGCGAGGCATGCCGTGGCCCCCGTAGGTGGGCGGGAACGAGACACCTCCCCAGCCCGACTTCACGTAGCGTTCGTGCGCCTCCTTGAACCCTTCCGGGGTCGTGACGTTGCCGTGGGAATCGAGCGTGCTGCCTTGGATGTCTCCTGTTCGGTTGAGGGGGGCGATCACTTCGCTGGCGAACCGCGCCGCCTCGTCGAGGGCCGCGTACACGAGCTCAGGGTCGGCGTCTGGGAAGGCTTCGAGCGCACAGATGGCCTCGAGGCCTGCGATGTGGTCGAGCGCGAAGCGGATGTCCCTGAGAGGAGGGTGGTAGTCGGCCATGGCTCCACTCTACCGAGCCCGTTTCCTGTCAATCTGGGACCTCGTAGAAGGGTCTGAGATTGACACGAACGAGATCAACTCTCGAGGGCGAACGCATCTGAGCTCGTCGGTTTGGCGAGCAGGCGTCCTAGTTTCATCCCTACGTGGCCAAGGTCGACGTAGCAGGCGAGTCCGTGGAGATCACCAGCCCCGCCAAGGTGCTGTTCCCGGCCCAGGGCTGGACCAAGATCGATGTCGCCAATCACTTCGTACTGTGCGGGGAGGGTGCCCTCAGAGGGGTGTACGGCCGTCCCTGCCTACTGAAACGCTGGCCGAACGGGGTCGACGAGAAGCCGTTCTTCCAGAAGCGCGTAGACGTCTCGATGGGCGAAACGGTCGTCATACGGTTCCCGAGCGCCAGACCGGGGAGGATGTTCGTACCTCGCACGTCGGCCGACATCGTGAGAATGGTGCAGCTCGGGTGTATCGACCTCAACCCCTGGACCGTTCGGGCGGAGGACACGGACCATCCGGATGAGATGCGACTCGATCTCGATCCCACCCCGAGTGTCCCGTGGCAGGACGTCAGGGAGGTGGCAGCCATCTGCAGGGAGATCCTGGAGGAGGCCGGCCTCATCGGCTGGCCCAAGACGTCAGGGTCACGGGGGCTTCACATCTACTCCCGGATCGAGACCCTGTGGACCTTCCACGAAGTCCGCAGGGCGGTGCTCGCCTTGGCCAGGGAAGCGGAGCGCAGGACCTCGAAAGCGACGACCGCCTGGTGGAAGGAAGAGCGCCAGGGTGTGTTCATCGACTTCAATCAGAACGCCAGGGACAAGACGATTGCCAGCGCGTACAGCGTGCGCGAGACAGGCCTCGTATCTGCGCCGATCTCCTGGGAGGAGCTGGTCGACGTGGAGCCGGACGATTTCCCACTCGACGGGTTTCCTGATCGTTGGCGGAGTGCAGGTGACACGGCTGCGGGTATCGACGACCAGGCGGGTCACCTCGGTGTGCTGCTCGACTGGGTGGCGAAGGACGAGGCACGAGGCTTGGGAGATGCGCCGTGGCCTCCCCACTACCCCAAGCAGCCTGGCGAACCACCCCGCGTGTCTCCTTCACGCCGCCGTCAGGATCCACAAGCGTGAGATGGCTGGCTCTACTGCTCGGCGCGGTCCTGTGCGCGTGTTCCCTGGCTTCCGAGCCACAGGAGACTGCCCGCTCGGCGGTGTCCGAGCCCTCGGACGTTGCGACCCTTCAGCCTCCTCCCGTCACCATCACGACGTCCGTCAGTCCGGCGTGGGAGGCGCGCTCGCCCATGCTCGTGGCCAGGTCAGAGATGCCTGCTGCGGTCGTCGGAGGGCTCGTGTACGTGCCGGGCGGGTTCAACGGCAAGAGCGGTCTGTCTGGTACTGAGCGGACGATGGAGTCCTACGATCCTCGAGCTGACATCTGGACCTTCGCGGCCGAGATGCCAGGCAGCCGCCATCACCTCATGGCAGCGTCGATTGAAGGCCGTCTGTACGTGTTCGGAGGATACGACCAAGGAGGAATGCCGACTGACTCCGCCTGGGTGTACGAACCGCAGACGAGGGCTTGGGACCTGCTCCCTCCTATGCCCCATCCTGTAGCCGCGGGGACGGCGGTGGCCTCGGGTGGCTCCGTCTACGTCATGGGTGGGGTGCCAGAGGGGACGTCGGTGTTGCGGTTCGAACCCTCCGGGGGGACCTGGGAGAGGGAGCGGCCCATGAGCGAGGCGAGGGAGCACGTAACCGCTGTGTCTGCTGACGGAATGATCTACGTCGTCGGCGGCAGGTGGCACGACGTCGGCGAGCGCGCTTCGGTGGAGGTCTTCACGGTGGCGACAGGACAGTGGAGCGCGGTGCCGGACATGCGGGCCGCCCGTGGCGGGCACGCCGCAGCCGCGTACCGGGGCCTCGTTCTGGCCATAGGTGGCGAGGTGCTCGCCTCGGGCAACGCGCTCGCGGATGTGGAAGCGTTCGATCCGAGCCTCCAGCAGTGGACTCCGTGGCCGCCACTGCCCGTCGGCCTCCATGGGCTCCCCGCGGTCGTGGTGGGAGACCATGTCCTCGTCCTCGGAGGGTCGACGGTGGGCGCTGCGATCGTCAACGACGGGACGACGTATCGCTGGGCGCCCTAGTCGTCAGAGACCTCGAGGACGACCTTGCCCGTTGCCTGTCTCGCTGCCACGGAAGCCAGCGCCTCGGCCGCGCGCTCGAGCGGATAGGTCGCAGAGATGTACGGCCTCAATTCTCCCGACTCGAGCCAGTCACCAAGCACCTCGAAGTTGGCGCGGCTCGCCTCCGGTTCCCGCGCTGCGAACGATCCCCAGAAGACCCCGACGATCGAGCTGCCCTTGAGCAGGACCAGATTCGCAGGGATCTCAGGGATCCTGCCTGAGGCAAACCCCACGACCAAGAGGCGGCCCGCCCACGACACAGCCCTGACACACCGGTCGAAGACATCGCCGCCCACGGGATCGAAGATGACGTCGACTCCTCGACCCTCCGTGAGCTCCTTGACCCTGGCTCGGAGATCCTCTTTGGAGTAGTCGATGGCGGCTGCAGCACCGTTGGCCAGAGGCAGCTTCGCCTTCCACTCAGAACCGACAGCGGCCAGGACGGTCGCGCCGAGCAGGATGCCCACTTGGACGGCTGCGAGGCCGACGCCCCCGGAGGCGCCCGTGACCAGCAGCGTCTCGCCGCTCGTGAGCCTGCCGCGGTCGACGAGGGCGTGGTACACGGTGCCGTAGGCGATCGGGAAGGCGGCAGCCGTGCTCCAGTCGGTCCCCGCTCGCAGCGGCACCAGCGTGCGCTCCTCTGCCACAGCCAGCTCTGCGTAACCTCCGTACTCGAAGGTGGCCATAACAGGGTCACCCACGCGCACCGACGTCACGCCATTGCCCAGCGCCGCCACCCTGCCTGCGACTTCGAAGCCGGGAGAGAACGGGAGTTGCGGACGTGTCTGGTAGAGACCCTTGGTGATGAGGGTGTCCGGGAAGTTGACTCCTGCCCTTCGAACTTCGATCAGCACCTCTCCGTCGCCTGGCTCAGGATCTGCCACCTCGTCGGTCGTGAGGGTGTCACCGAAGGCTCTGCACAAGACGGCACGCACGGCGTGGATCCTACGATGACTAGTCCTTTGAGACGCATCCACAATCGCCATCGCCGGAGCGCACGTCCCGGCCGATGGTGATACTGCAAGCCCCCTCCCAGGGCTGGGTACACGACATGGCAAGGCATCGGCGCGATCGCACCAACCACGAGCACGACTACGATGTCCTGCCGACCGCCGGTGGTCTCGTCAGGCTCGTGTGCAGACAGTGCGGCCAAATAGGAGTGGGCCTGACCGAGGAGTTCGTCGCGAGCGACACGTTGGGGACGGAGGATGCCCGCTCCATCCTGCGCGCGCTGGCCGGGCCTGCCGAAACGCCCTGGCCGGAGGACCTTTCGAGCTGAACGCCCTGGCTAGCGTTGACGAGGTGCCTGACGACGCCATCGAATCCCTCCGCTCGATCCCGCTGTTCTCGAACCTCACGGACGACCGCCTGAGGAGCGTGGCCGCCCTGGCGACCGAGGTTCGGCACCCGCCTGGGCATGTGATTCTCAGAGAGGGGATGCCTGCGCACGGCTTCCATCTTCTCGTAGACGGTGAGGTGGACGTGTACTCGGGAGGCCATGCCAGGCGCACGCTCGGCAAGGGTGCCTTCTTCGGTGAGTTGGCGCTCATAGACGAGGGCACGAGGAGCGCCTCTGTGACCGCATCTACGGCTGTCACGATGCTGGCGATAGGAGGTGACGAGTTCCGCACACTGGTACGGGAGGATGCTGAGCTTGGCTTCCAACTCCTCGTGTATCTGGCAGGCCTCATCAGGGATGCCGAACGCAGGGAGGGCCGGACCGCCTAGATTGCTCGGGGTCTCACCACCATAGGTATTTCCACTACCATCGTGTTGCTAATTGGAGAGCGTGATGCGGAGCTATCAGGACCTCGTCTTCGAGGCGAAGAGCCGGATCGCCGAGATCGGCCCTGACGAGCTGCACGAGGCGCTCGGCCAGGTCGTCGTGCTCGATGTTCGGGAAGCGGACGAGTTCGCTCAGGGCGCCATAGAAGGCGCCGTGCTCATCCCGAGAGGCATCCTCGAGGGAAGTGTCCGAACGGCCATCCCTGACCCGGAGATGCCGGTCGTCGTCTACTGCGCGGCAGGCGCCCGCTCGGCCCTGGCCGCCGTCACCCTCCTCGAGATGGGATACCGGAACGTCACCTCGTTGCGGGGGGGCTTCGGCGGGTGGAAGACCGCGGGATTCGACTGGCAGATGCCTGCTGCTCTGTCGGCCGATCAGCGCAGCCGCTACAGCAGACACATCCTCCTACCTGAGGTCGGCGAAGAAGGTCAACAGCGGCTGCTGGACTCGAGAGTGCTGCTCATCGGCGCGGGTGGACTGGGGTCTCCTGCCGCTCTGTACCTGGCAGCCGCGGGCGTCGGGACCGTCGGGATCGTCGACTTCGATGTCGTCGACGCCACCAATCTGCAACGCCAGATCCTGCACAACCTGGACAGGCTCGGTCAGAGGAAGGTCGACTCGGCAAGGGAGACGCTCACGGCGCTCAACCCTGACGTGAAGATCGAGACCTACGCGGTGCGGCTGAGCGCCGACAACGCGCTCGACGTCATGGGCGGCTACGACGTCGTCGTGGATGGAGGTGACAACTTCCCGACCCGCTACCTCGTCAACGACGCCTCGCTTCATCTGCGGATCCCCGTCGTCCATGGCTCGATCTTCCGGTTCGAAGGTCAGGTGACGGTGTTCGCCCCTTATGAGGGACCCTGCTACCGGTGCTTGTTCTCGGAGCCGCCGCCGCCCGAGTTGGCGCCTTCCTGCGCCGAGGCGGGCGTGCTGGGCGTCCTTCCCGGGATCGTAGGCTCCGTGGAGGCGATGGAGGCAATCAAGCTCCTGTTGGGAATCGGGGAGCCCCTCGTGGGTCGTCTCCTGACCTATGACGCCCTGACGGAGGAGTTCCGGACTCTGAACATCCGCCGCGATCCCGCCTGCCCCGCCTGCTCGGACGAGGACTTCCCACCTCGCCTGGTCGAGTACGACGATCTCTGTACCCCGGCCGGGTCGGTGGCGCGACATCCGTAGCGCCGGCCCGGTCTCGAACCAACCGTTTCGAATCCCGGGAGTACCCACCATGAATCCTTCGCAAATCGACGTCAACGTTCCACGGTTCAACCAGTCGGTGATCGGCGCCCTCACGGCGACCGCCTTCCTGCTGCAGGCAGCCTGGCTGGTCGCCGTGGCCTTCGGGCTCCTGGCCCTGTCGTTCGTCGGCGGACCAAGGGTCGCTCCGCTCACCCAGCTGTACGTGAAGGTGCTGCGGCCACGCTTCCAGCCTGAGGGTCCGACCGAGTTCGAGAAGGCGGCGCCGCCTCGCTTTGCGCAGCTGATGGGCACCGCCGTCCTCGGCTTGGCGCTCGTGGCCTTCGTGCTGGGCTGGGACGTGGTCGCGTGGGCATCGACCCTCGTCGTGATGGCGCTGGCGACCCTGGCGGCCACGACCCGCGTATGCGTTGGCTGCATCATCTACGAGCGAGCAGTTCGGGAAGCTCAGAAGTAGACCTGGTCAGCGAGCCTGGCCTCCGCCTCGTCGAGCGTCCCGAGCCAGGCGCCCGTCGAGACATACTTCCAGCCCCCATCGGGAAGCACGATCACGGCAGTGCCCTCGACACCTGAAGACCCTGCCCAACGCAAGGCGGCGTGCACCGCAGCTCCAGAGGAAAGGCCTGCGAAGAGTCCTTCCTCGTTGAGCAGCCGCCTGGACATGGCTATGGCGTCTCTCGACCGCACCAGGATCTTCGCGTCGAGAACCTCGGGGTCGAAGATCTCGGGGGTGTAGCCGTCCGCCAGCGACCGGAGGCCGGCGATCGTCTCACCCGCTGGTGGTTCGGCGGCGATGATCCGCACGTCAGGATGGGCCTCGCGAAGAGCCCTCGCCACGCCCATCAAGGTTCCGCCCGTTCCGAGGCATGCGACGAAGGCGTCGACGTGACCGACTTGGCTGAGGATCTCACGCCCGGTCGTCTCGAAGTGAACACGAGGATTGGCTTCGTTCGAGTACTGGTCCAGCAGGACGAAGTCCCCCTCACCGGCGATCTGGCGAGCCCTGCGGATCGCGCCGTTGGATCCTTCCTCTCCCGGCGTCTCGATGATCTCCGCCCCGAAGATCTGTGCGAGGTCTTTGCGCTCCCTGCTCACGTTGGAGGGCATCACCACGGTCAGTCGGTAGCCCCTGAGCCTGGCGAGTCTGGCGAGCGCGATGCCCGTGTTTCCGGAAGACGGCTCGAGGAGATGACCGCCTGAGCGCAGGAGGCCATTCGATTCCGCCTCATCGACCATCGCCAGGGCGATGCGATCCTTGACCGATCCAGTCGGCAGGAACCATTCGAGCTTGGCCAGCAGGCGGACTCGGCCGCCTGCGCTGATTCGGTCCAGTGGAACGATCGGCGTGACGGGGAGGCTCACCGGGTCATGTGCCGCCTGCAACGGCCGGCAGGATCGTCACCTCCTCACCTTCCGTGATCCGGGAGGAGAGGCCATCGAGATAGCGAGCGTCCTGGTCGCCGATGAACACGTTCACGAAGACAGGTAGCTCACCCCCGTCGGTGCGAAGCTGCGGACCCAGAGCCGGATATCGTTCTGTCAGGTCCGAGATGAGCTCGTCGAGCGTGGAGCCTGCGGCCTCGACTGTGGCTCTCCCTCCGGCGTACGGCCGCAGAACCGCGGGAAGCAGGACTCGACTGGTCATGCCGGCATCAACCGAGCGGCTCGAGGGTTTCTTCCGCTATGTGCCCTTCCCGAATCCAGAATGCCCTCACCAGGGGCTCGTCGCGATCAGCCAGGCTCACGATGACGTAGAGCCAATCAGGCTCCAACGCCTTGGCCACATCGGTCGCGGAAGGGAAGGCCTCGGAATGGGGGTGGGAATGGAAGACGCCGGTGAGCTCCCAGCCGCGAGCTTCCGCGTGCTGTAGCGCCCGGAAGTGCTCTGTCGGGTCGACCGTGTAGCTCGTCCGGGAGGCCTCGATGTTGGTGAGGGGGTAGGCGAAGCGGAGCCGCCCTGGGACGGCCGAAGCGAGCAGGCCGCACGCCTCCTCCGGGTGGCAGAACCTGGCGTGGGTGACCATCGCCTTGCAGATCTCCCGAGGTACCAGCATCGGGCCATTATCACCCGCCTGATCGATCCTCTCGGTCGCGGAGCTGGGTTTCGAAGTCCCCCAGGGCGCCTTTCGCCCTCTCCACCTCGGCGTCGCCGATCGAGTGCGTGCTGTAACGGGCCTCGTTGAAGCGTTCGGTCAACTCGTTCACGGGCTCAGCGCCTGCGCCCAGCCTCGTGACCGTCTGTCGGTACTCGATCGGAGTCTCCGAGCGCCTTCTGGAGATGAGCACGCTCCCTGCCGTGTGGAGGAAGCGTCGATAGATCTCGGCTACTTGCAGGCGATACGGGTCGCTCGCTCGCCAGCTGCTTCCTTCCCGAGTCGGACCTTCGTGTGGGCTGGCTTCCGGCTGACGTACGTGCTCACCTCTCCGCAGCGCCCTTCGCACCCAGGCTACGAGAGCCGTGATCGCCCACCAGGCGAGCCTTGGCAACGCCGTGACGACGGCCCACAACATCGCGACGATGCCCTTCCCCAGGCCTGAGCCCGCCAGGCCGCCCACAGGCAAGCTGAGGCCCCTGAGAAGCCGGGCGACCGCGAAGGCGAGGAGCACCATGGGGAGGAGGAACAGGACGCCGACCGCTACGTCCACGGCGTCCCCCGCGGGGCTGCCCTCGAGTGTGGGAATCAGCGGCTGCTGAGCGGAGTCGCCACGGTCGAACAGGGGTGTCTCCCGCTCCTGGATGTCGATGTCGATGCCGAGCCCTCCGGCTGCCCACGCGACCGCAACGGCCATACGGTCGTATGCGAAGCCCAGAGCGCTGCCGCCTCGAGCCAGAGGGGCAGCAGTCATGGCGAACATTGCGATTCCCGCCACCACCGCCACGCCAGCCCACCACCTGGTGGCGACCTCCGGCGCCACCTCCATTCCCTGTCTCTTCCACTGCAGCTGCGTTTCCTGCTGACGGATGGCGCCGAGGACGAGAATCACCGTGACGAAGTAGAGGGCGGCCGGCCAGAACCATGCCCGCGCCGGCGCTCGGAAAGGATCGGGAATGGAAGCGATGTCCACCAGGTACAGAGCGCCGGCCACGACGACAGCGATCCCGCCGGCCAGGAACCGACCGGTGATGGAAGGGAGAGGAGGCCGGTAGTCGGGGGCGGGCTCCGCAGGCGACCCGAGCCTGTCGAGATCGGAGATCGTGCCGAGCGCGAATATCCAGAGTCCGACACAGGTCAGCCAGACGATGATCGCCTCAGAGTCGAACGGTGATCTCCCGAGCAGCTCGGCGGCGGCGCCGCTCGGCACGGCGATGACGAGCTGGCCGACCTTCACTGCGGCGAAGGCCAACACCAGCTCCGCCATTCTCATCGAACGGAGCTGCTGCCTCGTGAGGTGTCTCTCGGAGGTCACCTGCCAGGACGTCTGCGCCTCGAGCACCGTCAACAGGGCCATCGCCATGAGCAGGGTGGCCGAGACCCTGTGGGCGAGGGCCGCGGCGAGGGCCCAGGCGATGGTGCCTACGGTCGCGAGGAGCACGAGGAACCGAAGCGGACCGGCCTTCGTGAGGTCGCTCACAGCACACTCACATGCTGCTCGGTGTCGACTCGGTACGTCCTGATTCCTGCCTCGGCCAGTCGTGATCCACCGTAGCCCGAGGCCTGCACGAGGATCGCCGCCACCGCGAACCCACCTCTCTGCAGCAACGTCAACGTCTCGGCGAGCTTCTGGGGAACGGAACCGGTGACGACGAGCAGCGTCGAGCCCCACGAGAGGTGCCTGGCCCCATCGCGGACCATGGCCGCGAAGTCGCTCTCCGGGTCTGTCTGAAACCTCGCCAGCACCTCGAGAACCCCCATGAGATGATCTCGCGTGGCCTCAGGCGGGAGTGTGATGTCCGTTGAGGCCCCGAGCAGGGGATCCCTGCCGTGGCACGTGAGGCCGACAGGCTGTCGCTCGCGATCGACTGAATGAGCAGCCACCGAGGCTGCGATCGTGATGGCGAGCTCGGTGCCTGAGATCCCCTTTCCAGGGGCGTAATTCCGCTTGTTCAGATCCAGGTAGATCATGACCTGGCGGGCGACGGCCCGTTCGAGCTGCTTCACGACGAGAGAGCCGCTCGCGGCCGAAGCCGTCCAATGGATCCTCCGCAGCGAGTCTCCCTGCTCGTAGGCCCTGACCCCTGTGACTCTGGCTGGGTCGGAGAACAGCGAGAGACGGGCCGGGAGCTCGGCCAAGGGCGACCTCGTGGGAAGGCCCAGACGCGCGAGCGGCAGGATCTTCGGATAGACGATGAGGTACTCGGCAGGGTGCGGCGTCGGTCTGCGAACAGACACACCCAGGAGGTCACCAGTTGCCGTCGTCGTGGGGCCGATACGCCAGAATCCGCGCCTGCGGGCGTGAGCCTGGTAGTGGATCTTCCGTTCGTCTCTTGCAGGGATCGCCAGAACGGACTTGATCGAGGCATGGGCGGGCGCGATCGCCAGGGGCAGCAGCTCCCATACCTCGACCCACAGCGCAGGGAGGACGCTGCGGTTCTTGATGGTCAGATCGACGGGCACCAGCTCACCGAAGAAGGCCCGGTCAGGGAGGGAACGTTCGACTTCGAGGTGAGCGGCTACCTGCCTTGGTACGAGGAACCCGAGCGCCAGCACTGCTCCGAGCAGGAGGAGGACCGCCAGGCCGAACTCGACCCGAACGATCACGGAGATGAACAGCACGATCGTCGCAGTAGTGACGAGCGCTTTCATCAGTCCAGCTCGACGCTCGTGCCCTCGAGGATCTCCGCCACCACGGCCGCAGCTGTCCTTCCCTTGAGCTGGGCTTCCGGGGTGAGTAGGAGGCGGTGGGGGAGGGTGAGGGGAGCCATTGCCTTGATGTCGTCCGGCAGGACGTGATCGCGGCCTCGAAGCGCCGCCAGCGCCTGGGACGTCTTGTGGAGCGCCAGGGATCCGCGAGGGCTCGCACCGAGCGCCAGATCAGGGTGCCGACGCGTCGCCCACACGATCGCGACGATGTAGTCCTCGAGGCGTTGCTCGATGTGGATAGAGGAGACGACCTCTGCTTGGTCGTTCAGCTCGGCTGCGTCGGCGGTTGCCTGGACGGTGTCGATCGGATGGGTCAGGTTGAGGTTCCGTAAGACGACCGCCTCTTCGAAGGGATCGGGATAGCCGAGGCTGAGGCGCATCAAGAACCTGTCGAGCTGCGCTTCGGGCAGCGGAAACGTGCCCTCGAACTCGATCGGGTTCTGGGTGGCGAGAACCAGGAACGGATCGGGCAGGCGATGCGTGACACCGTCTGCGGTCACCTGCCGTTCCTGCATGGCTTCGAGCAGCGCCGCCTGTGTCCGAGGCGTTGCCCTGTTGATCTCGTCTGCCAGCAGCACGTTGGTGAAGACCGGTCCCTCGCGGAAGCTGAAGGTTGCGTCCCTGGGGTCGTAGACGGTCACGCCCGTCACGTCGTTGGGGAGGAGGTCGGGCGTGCATTGGAGTCGTTTGAACTCGAGCCCGAGACTGACGGCGAGCGCCCGGGCCAGCATGGTCTTGCCAGTCCCTGGCACGTCCTCCAGGAGGACGTGACCCCTGCAGAGCAGTCCCACCACGACCATCTCGATGGAGGATCGCTTGCCGACGATGACACGTTCAGCGTTGTCGACGACGCGGTTGGCGAAGTCCTCGATGGTCACATGGGCCCTCTCGGTGGGCAACCATTCTGGCCCATGATCTTCGAGCTGGTAGCACGGGCCAGAGAGGCGAGCGCCATCTGACCTGGGTGTCCGCGCCGCTACTCGGGACTGCCGACGCCTCCGAAGCAGATTCCCTGGGGCTCCGGGGCGTAGCCGATGGTTCCCTCGAATTCGTTGAGGAATTGCTGCAGCCGTGGGTCGTCCGCAGACTCCAGTTCCAGCTGGTAGCCCCAAGCGGTCGCCATGACAAGGGGCACCTGGCCGGCGACGGGACTGACGATCAGCTTGTCTCTACGACCTACCAGGTCGCGGAGCTCGTCCAGGGTCTCTTGGCCGGCGTCGGGCCGCACCGTCACCCAGACGGCGGCGTGTTCGAGCGAGTGCACAGCGTTCTCGGGCCTGACCGTCTCGGAGTAGTAGCCGCAGTTGAGCCACTCGGGGTTGTGGGGCCCTCCGGCGGGCACCAACACCGGATACTCGATCGCTCCCTCGATGTGGGCAGGGTCGGGGACCGCCACCTGGTCGGTTCCCTCGGGGATGCCCGAAGGACCCTTGCTCTCCACTCCGCTCAGCACGATGGCCACGAGGATGGCGACGACGGCAATCACTCCGCCCACGAGCAGCCATGTCCTGGACGATCCCTTCGGGGAGGTCGGCTGCTGCTGGCGTCTGGCTCTCTGGGCCTGTGCCGCTTTCTGGGTCCTCTTGGTGTTGCTCATCCGGCAGTCAACGTACCAGGCCTGCGCCGCTAGGACCGGCACCCGCCTGGTGCCTGCCCCGTCGGGCGGGAGACTGGCATCCGGGCACACAACGGGGGCATCCAATGAGAGCGCGAAGTGAAGAAGGGGCGGGACTGGTCGAGTACATGCTGTTGGTGGTGTTGATCGCTGTGGTGGCGCTCATCGCCATCGTCTTCGCAGGGGATGAGGTATCGGAGATGTGGTCGCAGACCGGCTCGAGCCTCGACACGGCTCGGGCGCCTGCTCAGCTGGTCGTCGCCGTGCCTGGGACGGCCGAGGGCCTCTGCCAGAACGGCGGAGGGCCACCCTCGTTCACCGGGACCGCACCTCCGCCTGCGGCCAACTGCTGAGGCAGGACCTCGGGCCAGCCGCCTGGCAGCCTCACGTCAATCCTCGAGTGTCGCCACCAGCACCGCCTTGATGGTGTGGAGCCGGTTCTCAGCCTGATCGAACACGATCGA
>CAZKJJ010000012.1:0-19182 GCA_964553055.1 uncultured Acidimicrobiia bacterium | reverse complement strand
GATCTGCCTTGGCCACGACGTCGGACATTCTCCCTTCGGCCACACCGGCGAGGAGGCACTCTCCCCATTCGTCGAAGGGGAGTGGCTCCACTCAACGCAAAGTGTCCGGGTGCTCCAGACCCTGGAGCCGCAGAACCTGACCTGGGAGGTACTGGACGGCATCAGAGCCCACACCTGGAAGATCACACCGCCCCCCAGCACCCCTGAGGGCGCCGTCGTCAGGTTCGCCGACCGGATCGCCTACCTGACCCACGATCTCGAAGACGCGCTGCGGGCAGGCGTCCTCACGCACTCGGACATACCGAGGCGAGCCTTGGCCACGTTCGGAGAACCGGGCGGCAGCTGGATAACGGCCATGATCGATGCGGTCGTGACAGAGTCGGTGGCACGAGGGATGGTGACCATGGAGGGCCATGCCCTCGACGTCATGAACGCCTTCAGGGACTTCATGTTCGAGCGCGTGTATCTCAGGCCGGCCAACGACCGCCAGAAGGACCGCGCCATCAGCGTCATCCGGAATCTCGTCGATTGGTTCGGTGATGCACCCGATGAGATTCCGGAGACCTACCGGCACGAGGATGCAACCGTGGCAGCTCAGGCGGTGGACTACGTATCAGGCATGACGGACCGCTTCGCCCTGCGTCTCCACGATTCCCTGTTCAGGCCCCAGGGACTCGACTGAGTCGCCAGCTCCGTGGCTGGTAAGGGTCGCGCCAGACCCGAGAGGGCGTCCCGGCCTCCACCTAGGATCGGTCACCATGGATCTGGAGTCCTCGGTCCTGAGCCTCGACGTGGAGGGCCACGTCGCCACCCTGTGGCTCGACAGGCCCGAGAAGAGGAACGCCTTCAACCTCCCCTTCTGGGACGACATACCCATCGCCATGAGCCAGCTCTCCGCCGATCCCGGCGTTCGCTGCGTCGTGATCGCGGCCAAGGGCTCGGCCTTCTCGGTCGGCATCGACCTGGTGGAGCTGGGGCCCCCTCTCGTACAGGCATCGTCCGACGACAGATCGGAAGCCGAGGCATCGAAGGACTTGTACGGCCTGGTGAAGCGCTTCCAGGCGACCATGACCGCCGTGGCGGACTGCCCGAAGCCGGTGATCGCAGCCGTGCACGGATGGTGCATCGGGGCCGGCGTCGACCTGATCACCGCATGTGACATCAGGCTGGCAGCTCAGGACGCCGCCTTCTCTGTTCGCGAGACCAGGCTCGCCATGGTCGCAGACGTCGGGACGCTGCAACGACTGCCCACCATCATCGCGCCCGGTCACGTGGCCGAGCTCGCCTACACCGGCAAGGACATCGACGCAGGCGCAGCCCACGCGATGGGGCTGGTCAACTCGGTCTATCCCGACAAGGACGCCCTGCTCAAGGCCTCCAGGGAACTTGCCGACGAGATTGCCGAGAACTCCCCGCTCGCTGTCCAAGGAACAAAGGCAGTGCTGAGAGCGGGCAGCAACAGCAGCGTGGAGGACGCGCTCGACTATGTGGCACTATGGAACGCAGCCTTCCTCAGGTCAGCCGACCTCCAAGAAGCACTCGCCGCATTCGCCGAGAAGCGTCCCCCTCGGTTTCTGGGCCGCTGACGCCGGGGGGGCCTCGTGAGCCTGCTGCCCTCCTTCACTCTGGTGCTGCCCGCCTACAACGAAGCGCCGAAGATCACTGAGCACCTCGAGACGCTGTATCGATACCTGGGATCGCTCGAAGACCGCTACGACTGGGACATGCTCGTCGTGAACGACGGCAGCAGTGACGCGACCGGCGATCTGGCCGAGGCCTTCGCAGCCTCTCATGATCGGGTTCGCGTGCTCCATCACCACAGGAACTACAAGCTCGGCCAGGCCCTCCGGTATGCGTTTGCCAACGCACGAGGTGACTACATCGTCACGTTCGATGTCGACCTGAGCTACGCGCCTGACCACATCGGCCGGCTCCTCGACGCCATCGTCACCACCAGGGCCAAGATCGTGGTCGCTTCTCCATACATGCCCGGTGGCACGACGAAGGCCATCCCGCTGATCCGGAGGATTCCGAGCAGGGTCGCTAACTGGTTCCTCTCTCTGGCTTCCAAGAGCGGCATTCACACGATCACCGGGATGGTGCGCGTCTACGACAGACGCTTCGTCCAGTCGCTGAGTCTCAGGTCCGTGGACAACGAGCTCAACGCCGAGATCATCTACAAGGCTGAGCTCCTCAACGCGGACATCGGGGAGATCCCCGCCCACCTCGACTGGAGCGAGCAGCAGGACAGGCGAGAAGGTCCCGTTGGCATGTGGCGGATCACGACCGGCTTCGCGTTCAGCGGTTTCCTGTTTCGGCCCTTCGTGTTCTTCACCCTGCCCGGGCTCTTGATCCTGGCCCTCGCTCTCTACACCCTGGGCTGGTCCTTCTACCACACGGCCGTGGCCTATACGGACTTCTCAGGGGCGTTCGACCCGCGTTTCTCACAGGCTGTGGCTTCGGCCTTCCAGCAGTCCCCCCACTCCTTCGTCGTGGGCGGGATAGCCCTGGTCGTCGGCATCCAGCTGTTGAGCCTCGGGCTGCTCTCGGCACAGAAGAAGCGCTACTTCGAGGAGCTCTTTCACCTCGGCGCGACCGTGAACAGAGCCGTGACCGAGGCCGAGCGCAACGACTACGTCCGTTCCTGACGCGCTCCCTGGCGGGCGGCGAGCACGTCCGCGAAACCCTCGAGCGTCATGAGATCGAAGTGCTCCTCGATGATGTCGAGATAGAGGGAGAGACGGCGACGCTTCCTGGCGCCGTCCTGGTTCATCGCAGGGAAGAACTCCAGGCCGCAGGATTCCCCCCTGCCCAGGAAGTCCAAGGGGTGAAGCAGGATCGAAGGTCCGAGACCTACCAGTCTGCAGAGGTTGAGCGCGGCTCGTAGATAGGCCTGCGCCATCCGCTCCGAGGCGCCCGCCAGTTGGTGCAGGTAGCTGAAGTGGATGGGAACCTTGATGAGCGGCATCGTCGTCACGGGTATCTCGAGCATTCGAGCGCTGTCGACGGAAAGAGGATGCGGGCGATTCGTACGAAGGCCGTCGCGCCATCGACCGAACAGACCCTGCCGTTGTGACCTCTCGGCAGTGCTCAGTCGACTGGTTCGGAAGTAGTAGGCGCGAGCAAGAGGACCGATCCACGTCGGAAGCGACGTTGCGTCGTAGAGGTAACCCCTGGCACCCAACGCTTCGAGCACCGTCTGAGACACGGAGTATCCGGGCCCTCGGAAGCCCACGGGCACGACACCGGTCGCCGTAGCGATCGCGTCAGTCGACCGGTCGACCTCTTCTCGGGCCTGCTCCTCGCTATAGAGGTGCAGCCAAGGCTCGTGCTTGAGCGAGTGGTTTCCGATCTCATGACCGCCTTCCACAAGCGAGGCCAGCAGTGCATGGTTCTCTGGGAACTCGGCGTCCCTTCCTACGACGAAGACCGTGATTCGTAGCCCGCGGGCATCCAGGAAGGCATTCACGAGCGGTATCACGTCCTGCAGATACGACGGGTAGTCGCGCCAGTGTTCGACACCGCGGGTCTTGAGGTAGGACCACTTGTTGTCCAAGTCGAGGGACAGGGCTCCTGCGGGACGGGTCACTATGCGGCGCCTGCCCGGGCTCTGTCGCCCGTTCGGGCGGTCAGCAGGGAACGTACGCTCCGCTCGGCCAGTTCGACGGTCTCGTTGACGTTGAGAGTGCCGTTGAGAATGTGGGCTGAATTCACGATCCACACCCCCTCGACGGATGACTGCTGTGGGGGGAGCCGCTCGGAGTAGCCAACGGTGGATATGGGCAGCACGTGTCGGACGCGTGAGACCTGGAAGGCTTCAACATCGGCCTCGTTGAAGTCCGGGTAGATGTTCCGCAGGCCCCCCAGGAATGCGGTGCGGATTGCGTCGTCGGAGGCCCCGAAGAGCGGATCCTGAGGCTCGACGTACTTCGGGAGGTAGACCAGGGAGCGGCCACCGAAGTCGTCAGGGTCGACGAGCGCCGTCATCTCGATGATGCCCGTGAACGGCGCACGGTCCGTGATGTTGGTGACGTAGAACTCGGAGAGTGGCCTCTTGGTCAGCACGGATGCGCAGATGACACCCAAGTACCGAATACCGAGATGAGCGGTGCGCTCCTCCTCTGACATTCCCTCGACGATTCGGGTTGCGATCGGAGAGGCGCTCGTGACCACGACTCTGTCGAACTGGTGACGGCCTCCGGATTCGGTCAGCACGAGCGGGCCGTCAGAGCCGCTGCGTACGGAAGCGACTCGGTCACCGTGGAGGATCTCGACGCCCTGCTCAGCGAGGAACCGACCCAGTCTGTCGAGCACACGCGCGTATCCGCCTGGTACGTAGCCGAACATCTCCTTCTTGAGGCCTGTCCTCCTGGCCGCGTACAGCCGTTGGATGACGGCCCATATGAAGGCTGCCGACGTGTCGCGATAGGCGTCTCCGAGCTTCGACCGGAGCAGCGGTAGCCAGAACCGCTCGAATGCCCTGTTTCCCGACCAGGCTCGGAGCCACGTCTCGACGCCGATCTTCTCGAGCTTCCGCCAGTCTGACGTTCGGGACGCCGCCAGCACGGTGGCTCCCAGCCGAGCCTTGTCGACGAAGCCCAGCGGTGGAAAGCGAAGGAACTCGACCGTGTTCGAAACCGAGTACAGCCGGCCGTCGGTGTAGCAGCCGGTCTTGGTCTCGACCCAGCGCATCTCGTGCTCGAGACCCAGGTCGCGCAAGAGACGTCGCAGGTGCGAGTCCGACAGCAGTGTCACGTGGTAGTGCTTGTCCCAGACGACGTCCCCCAGACGCCATGCCGCTGCCAGTCCGCCCAGCATCGGCGCCGCCTCGAACAGGGTGACCTTCTGACCGGCCTCGGCCAGACGGAGCGCCATCGTCGAGCCCAGCATGCCGCCACCGACGATGCCCCAGCTGACGCCCACGCAACCTCCCCAGCCCCACTATGAGTAGTTTCTCCGCCACGCATAGTAGTCTCACCGGCGTCGGCGGACCAGGGCCACGGTTCACCGAGCCGCGGCGATTGCCTCGAGGCACCTGGCTGCGGCGTTTCCCTCTCCGTATGGATTGTGGATCTCCCGAAGCTCCTCGAACACTCCAGGCGCACGGTCCAGCCAGGCTTCGGCTGCTTCGACGATGTCTCCATCGGGAGGAACCAACGAGGCGAAGGTGCCGACGATCTCCGGATACTCGGTGGTGTCCCTCACCACGACCAGAGGCCTGCAGTACTCCGTGGCCTCGACCTGTATCCCGCCTGAGTCCGTCACGATGAGGGCGCTCTCGGCGCACAACGCCAGGAACTCGGAGTAGCGAAGAGGCTCGACGAGCATCACGTCAGCAAGAAGGGCGGACAGCTCGAACTCCTCGATCCTGGATCGGGTCCTGGGGTGCACAGGCCATACGACCGGGACGCTCAGCTTGCCGAGCGAAGCGAGGATCAGCTCGAGTGCACCCTCGTCGTCGACGTTCTCTGCACGGTGGAACGTCGCCATGATGTAGCCGGCGGGGTCGAGCCCGTGCTTCAGCAGGATGCCAGCACGCTCGTTCGTATCCGGCAAGTGTTCCCTGACCGCGTCCACGACTGTGTGCCCCGTGAGGAATATCTTCTCGGACGGGATCCCTTCGCGGACGAGATTGGCGGCGTTCAATGCCGTGGGGGCACAGCACACGGTGGCCACATGGTCGGTGAGGATTCGGTTGTGCTCTTCGGCCATCCGCTCGTCAAAGCTGCGCATACCTGCCTCGATGTGCACGAGGGGCACGCCGCGGGTGTTGGCTGCCAGGGCGCCTCCCAGGGTGCTGTTGGTGTCTCCCTGGACCACCACGACATCAGGACGGTCTCGCTGGAACAGGTCGTCCAGAGCTAGCAACGCCTCCGCGATCTGCCTACCCCTGGATGCTCCGCCGACCCCGAGCGAGAGGCTCGGGGACGAGATTCCGAGATCCCTCAGGAACGTGCCTGACATCGCCTCGTCGTAGTGCTGGCCTGTGTGTACGAGCAAGCATGAGGGACCGAGCAGGCGGATCAGTGCGGCGAGCTTGACGAGCTCGGGCCGCGTGCCGAGCACGACGGCCACGGACGCCTCACGCAGTCGAATCTCGGACGACATGATCCGACTAGAACTTCGAACAGGACGACACCCCCCTTGAGGCTTCTGCTCAGGAGGTCGAGATGACGGCGTCGATCCTCATGAGTAGACGGTCGAGCGCCACTCTCTTTGCTTCGGTGCGGGCGTCGATCACCCTGCGGTGGAGCTCCGAGAGGAGGTGCTCGGACTCCCGTTCCATGGCTGTCCAGCTCCGCTCCGAAAGCTCGATCTCGGTGACGGGATCGTGCCTCATCCCCACCTGAATCGGCATCCAGGAGCCCCGACCTTGAGAGGAATCGCCCATGGTGCCAGCCATGAGACAGTTCAGGGATCAGACGATGGCCTGCAGCTGCTCCAGGTAGCCCTCGAGCTCGGCCGTCGCCTCCCTGACTCCTTTGTCGAAGGCCAGCTTCACGTCGAGGGCCTGGGCCGTGTCCAGTTCGGGGCTTCCCTCTGCTCGCCTGTATGCCTGATCGGCTTTGGCGCCCTCACGTATCCTGTCCTCGAGGACCCGTAGGCCCACTCGCACCGATCTCACGACCGCCGCGGACCCGGTAGCCGGCGGGTTCGCCTCCAGCGCATAGAGCTCCGACGACGTCTCCTGCACCGACCGCTCGATCTGCTGCCAGCGGTCGAGGATGGCCTCGTCGTCGACGGTGAGGGCTTCTCCCCGATCGTCATGCCTGAAATGTACGTCACCGAGCCGGCTGATGAGCACGGCTGTCATGTTCTCGTGGAGCCATCGCGCCTTTCCGTAGGTCCCTCGTGCCCTGCGCCTCCAGTCGTCGAGGAGGGCGGCGTCGCGAGCCTTGCGGCGAGCACTGGAGCGGGACAGCGCACCGACCGCCGCGAGCAACAGTCCCACCCCGACCAGAACGAGGATCAGGGTGAGGGGATCGAACTCGGCATCTGCTTGCTCGTCAGGAGGCTGAGTCTCTCCTGGGACTGTCTCCTCGACGGATGTCGGCGGCGCCTCTGGCTGCCCACCTGGTTCGTCGGTCGGGAGAGGAGCCTCATCAGCAGTATTCAACGAGACAACCACGGCGGATCCGGAACAAGCCGTGAGAAGCACCATTGCAGTCGGCAGTGCCACGACCGTCAGGAATGCGATACGTGTGCTGGTGCGAGTGCCTGACACGAGGGGCGAGACTAGCGACGCCGCATCTAGCGGTCCGGCCCACGCCGAGTGCCTCTGCGGGCGCGGTGTTAGCCTCCAACCGAACGTGAAGGAGGTTGTCGGTGGGCCTCGGAGACCTCAACACTGCGCTGATCGTGTGGCTGCCGTTGGTGCTGCTGTGGATCTTCACCTTGATCGACCTGTTCAGGAACAAGGACATAACGGGCCTCGCCAAGGGACTCTGGGCACTGCTCGTCATCTGGGTGCCTGTCATCGGCGCGCTCATCTACTGGCTGTTTCGTGGCCAGTCCCCTGAGGAGCGCGCCGCCGCGGAGCAGTACGAGCACTACGAGGAGCAAGGGCTGAGGGCCCGAGGAGAGCACGAGTACGACAGTCCCACACCACCCGGATAGGACCATCTGAGTGGACGCTGAGAAGCTCCAATCGGTTGCGCTCTTCTCGGGCGTGAGCGGTAGCCACCTCACCTGGCTGGCCGAGCGACTGGAGGAGGTCGAGGTCCCCCTGGGCACCGTGATCGCCGAGGCAGGTGAGTTCGCCTATCGATTCTTCGTGATCCTCGAAGGGCATGCGGCAGTCACCAGTGAGGGACTTCACCTGGCGATACTCGGTCCGGGTGACTTCTTCGGCGAGGTCGGGCTGCTTTCGCACGGGAGAAGGCAAGCCAATGTCGTGGCGATCACGCCGATGAGGCTCGGCTCGATGCTGGCATGGGACTTCAAGGAGATGATGGAGGAGATGCCATCGCTTGCCGCCGAGATCGAGCGAACGGTCGCCGCCCGCCACCCCTCAGGGTGAGGCGGTTCGGTCCCGAAACCCGTCAGGTTCTCCTTGCAGCTTCCGATCTATGGAGGATGACCGGCCGAGCCCTGATTCGAGTGGCTGCGCTGCTGCTGGTCGTGAGCTGCGCGCAAGCGGAATCAGGATCCACGCCCGGACCAACCACAACGGTCCCCGCGACGACCACGATTGCCGCTACCACCACCGCTCCTACCACCACCCAGCCTCAACCAACCACAGCCCCCTCGACGACGCTTGCTGAAGCGTCCGCATCCCCCACTTCCCCCCTGGCTCACCTCGACAGCTTCCACGCCACCGCATCCATCGCCATGACGGCCGAGGACGGCTCAGGCATCATGATCTTCGGCGAAGGGTGGTACGCAGACGGCGACTTCAGCTGCACGACTGCTGTGGAGCTCGGGCCCATCACCATCTCCACCGGCGTCATCTCCGTAGACGGCCAGGTCTGGCTCGACGCCGGCTCGGGCAGCTTCGTGGAGGCCTCACTGATCGATCCCGAAGTGATCGACGTGCTGACAGGCTGCCCTGGCACCGCTCCCTTCTGGGCAGAGTTCGACCTCAGCGATCTCGAAGGGGTGACGGGGGTTGCCGAGGAGCGAAATGGTCAGGCAACACAGCAGATCGACATCTCACAGGTGCTCACCAGCCTGAGCGGCCTGGGCATAGGAGTCGCCGAACTCGAGGGTATGGCCTTCGACCACTTCATACTGTGGACGGCCGACCCTGACGGTTGGCTGGTCGCTCTCGAAATGGACGCTACCGTCGACGCCGCCCTCCTGGCCGAGGACATGGGGCCCATCTTCTCGGATGCGGGCACCGTCCGGTTCGAGATGGCCCTCGATGTCGACATGGCCAACGATCCGAGTATCGAGGTCCTGCCCCCCGACTGACGCCACGCCCGGGTGAGCGCCGGCTCGTAGACTCCCTGCCTGCATGGAGATGACACACGAGCGGTGGACGTTCACGAACGACTACAGCCGTCAGGTGTTCGGTCACCAGGACGAACACCTGACGGGCCTGATGAACGAGGCGATCGAGGCCGGGCTACCAGACATCTCCGTCGCCCCGGAGGTCGGCAGGCTCCTCATGATCCTCACGTCGCTCACCAGGGGCCTGCTCGCCGTCGAGCTCGGAACGCTCGCCGGCTACTCGGGTATCTGGATCGCAAGGGGCCTTGCCCCGAGCGGTCGCCTCATCACTGTCGAGAAAGACGCCCGCCATGTCGACTTCGCACAACAGCAGTTCGAGAGAGCAGGAGTTGCCTCCCGAGTCGAGATCCGCGCGGGTGCGGCTCTCGATGTGCTCCCCCGACTGGCTGAGGAACTGGGGCCGGGCGCCGTCGACGTGCTCTTCATCGACGCCGTCAAGACGGAATACCCGGACTACTTCCGGCTCGCCAAGCCGCTGCTGGCGCAGGGAGGCCTCCTGCTCGCAGACAACGTGTACGGGACCGCCCACGGGTGGATCGACGACACGACCGAACCGGGGATGCGCGGCGTCGACGAGTTGAATCGCCTGGTGGCGGCGGACCCTGACTTCGAGGCCGTGGCAGTTCCGATCCACGACGGACTGCTGATCGCCAGAAGGACTTGAGACCTCCGACGAGCGCGGGCTCTTCCTAGGCGCCGTGCGGGGGAGGCGGCTCGGACAGGTCCTCCATCTCCAACTGCAACTTGGCGATGGTCGGGTTGCGGACGGTCTCAGACAGCGTGCGCCCTTCCAGTTTCTCCTTGGGAAGGCGGAGCGCCATCAATGCCCCCAGCAGCGCGACGAGACCCCCTACCAGCAACGCCGCCTGGAAGCCGCGCACCGCAGCGAGATCGTAAATCCTGCCCACCTCGGCCTGAACATCAGGGGACGCCGACTCGATCGCCTGTTGCAGCTCCGTGAGTTCTGCTGTGTAGATGTCCTGCGAGAGGACCTCTGCCAGCTCGGTTCTGATGGCCTGCGGGATGACCGTGCTCTCCTCCACCTGACGCTCCATGCTCGCCAGGCCGACCGTGAGGATCACCGTGCCGACGATCGCCGTTCCGAGGGCCATGCCGAGGTTCTGAGCCGTACCCTGAAGACCAGAGGCTTCGCTCGCTTCATCGGGCTCGACACCGCTCAACACCAGGTTCGGTAGCTGGCCAGCGATCAAGCCGATACCGACACCCACGACGGCAAGACCGAACGCGAGATCGGCTCCCGAGGACGCCTCATCCAAGCTGAAGGACAGCAGGGCTCCGCCCAGGAACAGCACGACGAGACCCGCCTGGATGATGTGCCTCGGATAGATCCTCCTGCCGAGGCTCGGCGTTGTGATCGACACCGCCAATACCGAGATGGATAGGGGAAGCAGCGTCACTCCAGTCTGGAAGGCGTCGAAGCCCAGAAAGGCCTGGGCGAAGAGCGGGACCAGGAAGAGCAGCCCCGCTTGGGCAAAGGTCTGCGTGGAAAGCACGGGCAGACCCGCCGAGATGCTCCTGTGTCGGAAGATCGAAGGGTGCACGAGCACGGGAAGGCCTGCTCGCTCGCGCCGCCTGATCCACCACACGAACAAGCCGAGCAGCGCCACACCCCCCGAGATCATGCCGAGCACGATCGGATCCCTCCAACCTCGGCTCGTGGTCTGGAGGATTCCGAGGACGAGCAGCCCGAGGCCGGTGACCGACAGCAGCACGCCGATTCCGTCGAGACGTGGCCGGGGGATCACAGGGGGTGAGTCGCTGAGCAAGCCGCTGGACAGCAGCACGATCAGGACGATCACGGCTTCGAGGGCGAAGGCCCACCGCCAGGAGTAGTAGGCCGTGACCCATCCTCCGATCAACGGCCCGAAGGCTGCTCCTGCGGCAGCTACCCCGAAGAGCACGCCATAGGCCGAGGCCCTCTTCGTCCCCTGGTAGTTGGCTCGAACGAGCGTGTTGATCGCAGGCACGATGAGTGCCGAGCCGAGGCCTTCGAGAATCGACCACCCGATGATGACGAAGAGCAGGCTCGGAGCCAGTGCCGTCAGGGTCGTGCCGATCCCGTACACCACGAGCCCGATTCGAAAGGCCCGCTTCGAACCCCAGATGTCACCGAGCTTGCCGCCTGTGAGCATGAACGCGGCCATGGTGAGCGTGTAGAGGGTTATCGCGGTCTGGACGCCCCCCACCGTGGTGTCGAGGTCCTCCACGAGCGCTGAGATCGAGACATTCATCAGCGTCGTGTCGATCACGTAGATGAACATCGCCAGCGCGAGCACGACGAGGACGGCCACACCGGGCGTTGCAGCGCCAGTGGTGTCCCGTTCGGGTGTCATCGCCGACTGAGGCTAACCAGCGCAGGAATTGCGGCACTCTGATCGCCGATGGTTGACTGCCGGCCTGAGGAGGGAATCGTGATACGCGTGATGGATGATCTGCCGGAAAGCGTTCTGGGCGTCGAAGCGATCGGCAAGGTGACCGCGGACGATTACCAGCGCGTGCTCGTGCCTACGATCGAAGCGAAGCTGGCCGAGTCCGACCGGGTGCGGTTTCTGTACGTGCTGGGGGACGATTTCGAAGGCTACGAGGCCGAGGCGATGTGGGACGACGCCAAAGTCGGCATGGACCACCTTGGAAAGTGGGAGCGGGTCGCCGTCGTCACCGACCACGCCATCTACGGAGGCTTCGTGAAGGTGTTCGGCTTCGTCATGCCGGGGCGCGTCAGGGTCTTCGCGGGGGACCAGCTCGACGAGGCAAAGGCCTGGATTGCCGCCTGAAGGGAGTAGGCATGCCTGACGAGCGGGCAGTCCTACGCGTTCGTGTCAATCTCAGACCCTCCATAGAGGGCCCAGATTGACAGGAAACCCCTACTCGGTATTCGGAGTCTCGTCCTCCACGAGGCCGACCACGTTGCCTGCCGGATCAGAGAACATCGCGAATGTCACGATCCCCGGGATCTCCGTTCTCGGCATCACCGTCTGACCGCCGGCGGCCTCGATCTTGCCCAGTTGCTCGTCGATCGAAGGGACCTGGAGATAGATGGTCAGGTAGCTTTCCTGGCCTTCAGGCCCCTTTCCGACCGCGCCCCCCACTCCCGACTGCTCTGCGTCCACCATGTGGTAGCTGTCGAACCCCTCGGTAGTCTGCGTCTCCCAGCCGAACAGGTCACGGTAGAAGGCCGCCAGACCGTCCCCGTCAGCGCCCATGAGTTCCCAATGCACGACTTTGGCTGCCATGTCGCTCCTTTCAGTAGCGCCGCGGAATCTACCCGCGTGCCTCCTACTGACGACGCCCGAGGACGGCCTACTTCGACAGGTAGCAGTGTTCGTCGGTTGCCCATGGACATGCCGACCCATGCGGCATAGGATGGCTCGGGGGTTGCTACCGCTTGGGAGTGGGCAAACGGATGACGACGAGCCAGGGCGTGACGCGTCCGCATGATGAGCTTGGCCCGACCTTGCTGCTGTGGTGTCCGGTCTGTGGCTCGGACAACGCAGAGCCAATCGGGGTCGTGGGCAACTTCGAGCACAACTCTCCGGCGCGTGTGACGCTCCGCTGCGACACCTGCTCCACGATCTACCTACAGCCTCAGCCTCCCACGCTCCCACCCACCCCACCCAGGCCGCTCAGGAGCAGGTCGATCAGCAGCTGGATGAGAGGCTTCGGGGCCGCTGCCCCCTCCGTGTCGCTCAGGCAGCAGGGGCACGCTGTGGAGGGCCTGGCCGGCTCAGCCGTGGAAACGCTCCTCTTCTCGCTCGAGGCCTCGAGCGAGCCTGTGGAAACCGTCCGGACGGTCGCTGCCTCCCTTCCGCCCGGAGGCAGGCTCGCCGTTCTCGGTGGGAACAGCGCGTCGGCGTCGTTTCGCCTCTTCGGAAAGCGTCACTGGAGCGGATACGTGCTTCCTGGCACCCGTCAGGTGCTCGATCCTGTCGCGATACGACGCCTCGCTGAGCAGTCCGACCTTCGGCTGACCGATGTGCGCACCCTCAGACATACCGCAACCTGGATCGACTCGCTGCGGAACCTCCTTCAGGAATGGCAAATGCCCCGCTGGCTACAGCGGCTACTCACCGGCAGGTGGGGAGGCCCTCAGCTCCTCTTCGGACTCGTGGAGTCGGTGTGCACTCTCGCAGGAAGGGGTGCCCTCGTGGCGGCGACCCTGGACAAGGGATGACCCCCAAGCCGAGTCGGCGCGCCCGACCGCCTGTTGCGATCGTCGGAGCCGGACTGGCCGGCCTGACAGCAGCCAACGACCTGCACAGACGATCGATTCCCGTCACCGTGTTCGAGGCGGGCCCCCAGATCGCGGGGCTCTCGAGGAGCTTCCGAGACGAAGAGGGCTTCACCTACGACTTCGGTGCCCACTTCATCACGAACCGAATGGCCGCCGCGCTCGGAGTGGCCGATCGCTGCTACACGGTGCGCCGCTTCGGCGAAGCCGTGTTCCTCCGTGGCAGGACGTTCGGGTTCCCGTTCGGCCTCATGAGGTCCCCCCGCTTCGCTGCCAGCGCCGTCAAGGGCCGGCTGCGCTCTCGAAGCGCTGAGCCACAGTCGGCTGCCGACTGGTACGCCGGCCAATACGGGGCCCGCCTGGCGGAGGAGGTCGCCATACCTCTCCTCGAGGCCTGGTCAGGCACCTCGGCGCACGACCTGGCGCCTTCTGTCATCCCCCCGCAGGTGGATCGCGGGACGCTTCACGTCATGAAGCTCAGCCTTGCGGGTCGCTTCAGCGGAAGGGCAGTGGCGAACGGGTTCTCCCGCGAGAAGCCCGAGAGCTCCCACATCTGGCATGTGTACCCGGAGGGAGGTGTGGCGGTGCTCTGCGAGCGCCTGGCAGCCGGACTCGAAGACAGCATCCTCCTGGACTCACCGGTGGAGGGGATAGTCGTTCAGGGACGTCGAACCGTGGGCCTGAGGGTCAACGGCGAGTACCACGATGCGTCCGCCGTGGTGAGCACGGCTCCACTTGCGATCCTAGCCAGGCTCGTCGAAGGTACCGACGCGCTTGCCCATCTCTCGGGGTTTCGGTACCGGCCATTGGTCCTCGTCAACATGCGCTTCACAGGAAGGCCGTTGCTGCCGGAGGTCACCACCTGGGTCCCCGAGCGCAGCTATCCCTTCTTCAGGCTGACGGAGGTGCCGTCCTCCGTTCCTTGGCTGGCTCCCGATGGCATGACGATGGTCACGGTTGACATCGGCTGTGAGGTGGGGGATCCCATGTGGTCGATGGAGGACGACCAGCTCGGCGAGCTCGTCCTCGATCACCTCGAGCTTATGTTCCCTTCAGCAAGGTCCAGATACCGGGGCTGCAGGGTGCTTCGCACGCCCGTCGGCTATCCGATCTACCTGCGCGCCTACGAACAGGAGAGGGCAGCCCTTGCACGGGGTCTCGGTGTCGAGGGCCTCTACAGCGTCGGGCGGAACGGGGAGTTCGCCCACATCCTCATGGAGGACATCTTCTGGCGAACGCTTGCCGCCATGCGCCGGCTCAGACTCTGGCTGGAGGAGCCATCGACTGAGGATGTGATGGCCTCCGGCTCCGGAGGCGCTCATGGCTGACAGGCTTTGGAGCCGGCCGGCGACCGCTGCCGAGGCTGAGGCGGTGGAACGCGAACGGGTCTACTGGGAGGAACACGAGGATCTCGACTGGGTAGCCGACGACAGCAAACGCCAGGTCGTGGCACTGATCCCCCCCTCCCGGGGTGACGCTCTCGAGCTGTGCATCGGCTCGGGAACCTTCACGCGTGCGGTCCAGGGTGCCCATGCTTCGTACACCGGTCTGGACATCTCACGATCTCTCCTCGACACGCTCCGTGAGACCCTGCCCTCTGTGATCGCAGTACGCGGAAACGCAGAGGAACTCCCCTTCGAAGACGGCACCTACGACCAGGTCCTCGTGTTCGCTGGGCTGCATCACCTGCCGCGCTACCCCCGATCGATCGCCGAGTCTCACCGCGTCCTCCGCTCAGGCGGCACGTTCTTCTGCTTCGAGCCCAACGCCCTGGCCTGGTACCGAACGCCGATGCGGCACATGCGTGACTTCATCGGCATCTACTCCGAGGACGAGACCTACCTCGACCCGGGAGAGGTCGCAGGGATCATGACCGAGGTCGGGTTCCGGGTGGAGAACCTGGCGTTCCTGACGCCGAGGTTCAAGCCGTCTCACCTGACGGTCCGGAACCAAGTCTTGGCACAGCTCATGTACGGCGCTGCCAGACTGGGACGCGGCGGCAGGACCCAGTCGTTCTTCGCGATCGCGGGGAGCAAGGGGTAGCCCTGCCCCCTCCTCTCTCCCGCTTGTCAGCCTGCTGACTGGGCGCCGAGCGCGATCAGCGTCTCAGGGCTCAGGAAGTCCTGAGCGATCAAGATCCCTCCTGAGGCCCGCAGGGCGTTACGCAGAGGAATCGCCCACGTGTGCTCGATGACCATCAGCAGAGCGGCGCCACCCACAGGTATGTCCTCGGCGATCGCCGCCAGGCCTTCGTCGTCGAGGCCGTAGTCGTACTCCTCAGCCGCCAGAATGCCCCCTAGGGCTGCGCCGAGCTCGGCACCCTCTTCGCCGCCTGCGCCCAGCCCGATGAGGGCCCCCACCCACGCTCCATAGGTGATGGCCTCATCCTCGGTGAGGTCCGACATGTGAGCGGCGAGGATGTCGGCATCCTCCCCGCGATAGACCCCGAGCGCATCGACGACTCGGATGGCTCCAGACTCGCTGGCCGATATGAGCTGCTCGAGAATGCTCCCGTCGAGCTTCGGGTCTACGAAGCCGACAACGAGCAACTGCAGCGGACCTATCTCCACGGCTTGCTCCTCCCAACGGTCGGCGCATGTTCCTGCACGTGGGCCTATCCGTCAAACGTGGGCCTATCCGTCAAACGTGGCCCTGTCCCGATCGCGAGGGACAGCATGCACAACACGCTGGGAAGGGAGGACGTCCTCCGCAGTTCTCTAGCATGCGGGCTCGAGATGAGTACCGAGCGTCCCGAGTCGGAACCATCGAAGGACCGTCCCAAGACGGCGAGCCCTTCGGGCGGCAGGTTCATCTGGGGGTTGCTGGCAGGCGTCCTGATCGCCGCGGCCGTCATCGCGCTGGCGGTGCAGAACACGAACGACGCGACGGTCAGCTTCCTCTTCTGGGACGGATCGGCGCCCCTGATTGTGCTGATCACGGTTGCCTTCCTGCTGGGGGTGCTCCTCACTCAGATTGCAGGCTTCATCGCACGTACCCGGCGGAACCGACGGCTGCGTCAGCGAGAGGAGCTGAAGAGCCTGCGCGATCAGTCAGGCTGACTGCCTTTCCGCGGAGCGGTTTGGACGCTCGGTAGCCTGAGGCTGAGAGGCGAGAGGGGTACGACTGATGGAACCGCTTGCTGTCGCGGCCATCGTGGTGGCGGCAGTCGTCATCGCGGGTGCGGTTGGCTATCGGATCGGGCGCGGGAAGCCTCCCTCGCCGATGCGGGACCGCAGACTCGAGGAATACGACTTCTACCCTTTCCAGGCGGACGAGCGCGGTCACATCGAGTTCAGTCCACAACGGTTCCAGGAGGCAGTCGAGCGTTTCCTCCACGAGCGCAACGTCACCGCGGCCAGGGAGCTCATCGTGATCGGCGAGCAGAACTTCGTCAGAGACACGTTCGGAACCACCGAGCTCAACCGATATCGGCACCTCTACGAGGCCTACGACGGTGACTCGGTCATATCAGACAACGAGGCGTTCCTCGAGAGCTACAAGCGGATCGTGAGACTCCTGGGGCGCTCGTTTCCCAACACCGGCATCGAGATCCTTCTGCACAACCTCGTGAATCCCGCCAAGTCCATCGTCGCCATCGAAGGGGGCGAGGTCACTGGCAGAGCGCTCGAGATGGGTACCACCAACCTGGTTCTCGACCTGAAGACCCGCAGGCACCAGAACCAGGACAAGCTCAACTACGAGCTCAACATCGGTGCCCGCCAGTTCAAATGCACGACCATCCCCATCTTCCGTCCCGAATACGGCCTGGTGGGAGCCATCTGCATCAATGTCGACAGCCACTTTCTCCGTGAGGAGGTCAAGACCCACCCTGAGAAGCTCGAAGCCTTCTTCGACAATTTCCTCAGGACCGACATGCAGCTCCAGGAGAACATCCTTTCCCGCGACGAGTATCAGGCGGCCATCAGAGGCAAGCGGCACTATCTCGACGAGGCCATCCGAGGAGCTCCCGCCTCAGCCAAGACCCGGCAGCTGGCGGTCATCATGTTCTCGGACATCGTCGGCTACAGCTCCTTGATGGTGCGGGACGAGGATGCCGCGCTCGTGGCGCTGGCGTCAGCCACCAAGATCCAACGTCAAGAGATCGCAGACGCCGACGGGCGGCTTCTGAAGGAGATGGGCGACGGCATTCTCGCCAGCTTCTCCTCAGTGGCTGACGCGGTGGAGTGTGCGCGCAGGATTCAGAGCGCAGCTCGAGACGACGGGCGCTTCCAACTGAGAATCGGGATCCACCTCGGCGAGGTGATCCAATCGGAAGGCGACGTGTTCGGTGATGGCGTGAACATCGCTTCCCGTATTCACGAGGAGGCTGCCCCGGGAACCATTGCCGTCTCGGAGGCAGTCTTCACCAACGTGCGGAACAAGCCAGGGATCGTCGCAACCGAGCTCGGGCTGAGGGAACTCAAGAACATCGACCAGCCCGTCCGAATCTACGCGATCGGCGTGTGATCGGGCTGCAGTAGCCGCGCCTCAGGCGGACAATTCTCGCCGCTGTTCCTCCTCGGTGTACTCCTCGATCTTCCTCTCCTCCCAAGCCGACCCGAGACGGCGATCGATGAGGAAGACATTCATGGCGTGGGCAGCGAGGCCGATGCCCCAACCGATGATCACCCAGTAGGCCCACTGGAGCCCCTCGCCTTGGACGAGGTCGAGCACGACCAAACCGGTGTTCACGATGAGGTACACGACGAGATGGCTGTAGAAGTCTCGCAGCTCTTTGACGCGCTTCTTGGCGCGCTCGCGGGCGGTGCTTTCCGCTGAGTCCATGTCTCCCCTTTCTTCTTCCTCATTACAGGGCTCGGTCCGAATGCCGCGCCAGGGCCGGAGGACCATGCACCTTCCAGGACGCGAAGAAGCCCCCGTCTCCGCACGGGGGCTTCTCCAGCCAGCAGCTCTCGGTCAGCTGACTTCGTGGGGCTCTTCGAGCCCTGCGATCGTGTCAGGGACGGTGTAGGTGATCCGCTCTTCGCGCCTTCCGGCAGCAGCCCATACCAGGCCCAGGCCGGCGAGGATCGCCGTCAGACCAACACCTGCCAGCGTCGCCGACAAAGCCACCCCCATCTTGAGGGAGGTGGCGGTGAGCGTGCCGACGCCGAGCTCGCCGATCAGCCCATGGACGGTGCCGGTCCATGCCTGCTCGCGCGCCGGTCCCTCGAGGGGATTCTGCCTGTCGAAGTCGGTCCAGTAGCGGCCAGCAATCGGCAGGTCGTAGGTCCCGGCGTCGTAGGTGATGCCGTTGTACTCCACCGGCTCAGTCAGGACGATTTCTTGGCTTCCGTGCAGGACGTGGTAGGCGATCGTCGCCATCTGGAACATGTACTCAGTAGCGGTGTTGACGAGCGGGTCGCTCGGATCGAGGTCGGACTGCACGACCGAATAGCCCCAATCCTCCGTGAGCAAGGCCATGATCGCATCAGCACCTTCCGTGGTGCCTCGATCGATCAGTTGCCCTTCGTCGTTGTAGCTGAGGGTCACGTTCTGGGCCTCACTGAACGCCTGGAGGGAGTCATAGCCATCCTGGACGGTTGCGTAGGCAACACCGCCCACGACCACGAAGACCAGCCCTATGACCGAGAGAACGATTCCGAGTGTCCGAAGACGCTTGGCCACGGCACTCTCCTTTCCTTTGGTCTTGTGAAACATTTCACAAAGTATGCCGCATGGGCTAGCCGAGGGGTAGGGACCTTGGTCCCATCGCGCGCCTCCGATCTGCCGCGGGGTGGCCGAGGTGGTGCTGTTTCATCACGCGCAGGGCCTGACATCCGGGTTCCTGGCCGACGCGGAGGAATCGACCCGTCGAGGGCACATCTTCCACGCGCCGGACCTCGACGACGGCTGTGGGCTGGCCGCACGGTCGACACCCTCGAAGGGCGTTCTCGCTGCTGTCGAACGGTCTCTTCGAGCTCCACATCCTTGTCGAGCGGGTCCTTCACCATGGGCCTCTCGTCCCTGCCGGACGCCTC
>CAZKJJ010000011.1:0-19315 GCA_964553055.1 uncultured Acidimicrobiia bacterium | reverse complement strand
GCTTCCGTGTACTCCGTCCGCCCGAGAGCAGGGGCGCCTGTCTCGACGCCCTTCCTCTGGAGCGAGCTGGAGGCTGTTCGGCCGGAGATGTTCACGATCGCCACCATGTGGGATCGAGTACAGCGATACGGCGACCTGTTCGCGGCCGTGCTTCGGAACCCCCAGCACATCGAGGAAGCGGAGGAGCGTCTCGGGTTGGCGTGACCCGGGCGGCCAAGGGCCGAGCCGCATCACGAGCTCTTCTGAAGGCCCCTAGCCTGCTGGCCGTGCCTGGCGTCAAGGTCGGTTTCTCGGCGGGGAGCTCACCACCCGTCTCCCGCGTCGACCTCGCTGTGCGGCTCGCGAGGATCGCAGGGTTCGACTCGTTCTGGATGATCGATCACTTCCAGAGCTTCTTCAACAGAGGGGTCTGGCACCACGACTTCACGTGGCTCGCCAGGTCGGGGCACAGCCCTCACGCGATCCTCGACTACCAGATGATGCTCGGCCACCTGGCGAGGCGGGCCGGGAGGATGCAACTGGGCGTTGGCGTCACGGAGCCGATCCGCAGACATCCGGTGCTGTTGGCCCAGACGTTCATGACGCTCTCGCACCTCGTGAAGAGGCCCCCCATACTCGGAATAGGCTCAGGTGAGGCCGAGAACGTCCTGCCGTACGGGCTCGACTTCAGCCGACCCGTCAGCAGGCTCGAGGAAGCGCTCCAGATCATCCGTCTCTGCTTCGAGAGCGACGGTCCGTTCGAGTTTCGGGGCACCTTCTACTCGATGGAGGACGCCGTCATGGACCTCCGTCCTGCGAAGGGGAGGACACCCGAGATCTGGCTGGCGTCGCACGGTCCCCGCATGCTGGAGCTGACCGGTCGCTACGCAGACGGCTGGTTTCCCGTCGTACCGATGACGCCTGCCGACTACGAAGACCGCCTCGCTCGGATACGGAGGGCCTCCGTCGAGGCAGGTCGCGAACACGACGCCGTGACTGCCGGTCTCTCGCTGTACGTGATCGCGGGCAGAACCGAGGCCGAGGCCCGCGAGCTCCTTCACCACCGATCGGTGCGCTATCTAGCGCTGCTCGTACCCGACTATGTGTGGAAGAAGTACGGCGTCACCCATCCGCTCGGGGAGGGGTTTCAGGGAATGGTCGAGTTCGTTCCCGAGCGGTACCCGCCCGCAGAGCTCGAGGAGATGATGGCGACCGTCCCTCTCGATCTCATGGAAGAGCCGGCCGTCTTCGGCACGCCACGACAGCTCTACGAGCGACTACAGGAGTTCCGAGAAGCAGGCCTCCAGCACGTCATGCTGCTGCCCGTATCGGGACTCGTCTCCCGGAGGGCGGCGGTCTTCGCCATCAGGACGATCCTGGGGCTGTCCCTTCGGCTCAAGAGGGGCTGACTCAGACGGCGTCTGTTGCTGTGATCGCCCAGGACCTGTTGCGCATCGGGTCGTTCGCAGCCAGATGCAGATCCCAGCCTGTGCCAGGGACGAGATCAGACCACCAGAACCAGCGGATGGCATCGGCGGCGCGACCCAGATCGTCCGCCTCTACAGGCCAGCCGTCGAGCAGGCCCGTGATCGCGGCCACCCCCCACCAGGCCGCGAACCGTCCAGCCGCCGACCCCTTCCGTTTCCCGTGCGCCCCCCCGGACGCTGCTGCCCACCCCATCTGCGCTATCGCCTCTTCCGGCGTGATGGGCGCCATTCGGACCTCGTGCAAGCCGAGGGCTGCCAGCGCCTCCTGCGCCGAGCCACGCACCGCCGTTACCTGCACCCTTCCGTTCGATTCGGTAACCCACGTGTCGACGAGGCGCCGGAGCGCTTCCTGCGACTCGAAGTCCTCGGTCTCCTTCCCAGGGGATGAGAGGGCCACCGGCTCCAAGGTCGGCGGGTCGGGAGAAGGGAACTCAGCCTTGTCGGGATGGTACGTCGCCAGCTCGTAGCGAGGCTCCCAGGGGGCGAGCACGAGCGGGATCTCGAGCACCTGGCGGTCGATGCCACTCGCTTCGGTCAAGTCCTCCCCTCTGATGACCCGCTCATGGGCGACCAGGGCCTTGCTTGGTCCCTCGGGTAGGAACTCCTCCAGTTGGGCCCAGGTGTGTGTCGAAGCGGCCACCTCCTCGAGCGGGCCCAACCCAAACCCACTCGGGTCCTCTGTGACCATCGGCCCTGCGTACCGCCCAGGCGCTTGAAGGGCCAGCCGATACTCAGCGTGGTGGGCGACACCCCACAACTGCTTGCCTTGGGCTACGGCTGCATAGCAACGGGTGCGCAGCTCCATGATGCCGTCCCAGTCGCCATCCACCGTCGCCGTGTCTATGAGCCGGAGCAGACGGTCGGGGTCGTTTCCGTCCACCGCCTCGGCGAGCTGGGCGCGATCCATGACTCAGCTTGGAGGCTCGCCGGCGTCAGGTCCAACAGCGACGGGCAGCCCTGCTCGGGACCAGTCGCTCCATGAGCCGACGTACAGCTTGGCTCCTTCGATCCCGGCCACCTCGACTGCGAGTAGCAGGTGGCATGCGGTGACGCCGCTGCCACAGTATGCGACCACCTCGCGGCCGGGTTCGACTCCAAGCGACCGGAAGCGGCTTTGGAGATCAGCAGGCGGCTTGAGAATGCCTGCCTCTGTGAGGTTGGCCGCATGGGGCATCGAACGCGCGGTCGGAATGTGCCCTGCCACCGGGTCGACGGGCTCGTGCTTGCCTTCGTAACGCTCGGAGGCCCTTGCATCGAGAAGCACGACCGTGCCGAGCCGTTCTGCCAGCTCTTCCCGACCGATCGTGTCGTCCGAGCGCACTGAAGCGTGGAAGACAGTGGGTTCCCATCGGTAGACCGCGGCCGTGACCGGGTACTCGGCAGACGTCCAGGCCGCGAAGCCACCATCCAGGACCGACACCGACCCGTGCCCGACGTGGTGCAGCATCCACCACAATCGGGCCGCTACCCCGCCTGATCCTTCGTCGTAGACGACGACGTGGTCGTCGTTGCCGATGCCCACGCTCCCCAGGACTGCCGCCAACCGATCAGGATCCGGCAGAGGGTGACGTCCGGCCCCCTCGGGCGCAGAGAGGTCTTCGTCAAGATCGAGGAAGAGCGCTCCAGGGATGTGGGATGCTTCGTACTCCGAAGCTCCCCTTCCTGCCGCATCCAGGTACCAGCGCACGTCGACGATTCTCAGCGCAGGCTCCAAGAGGTGGTGAGAGAGCCACGAAACGGAGACCACCGGTGATGTCATGGCGAAAGCCTAGGGAGGAGCTGCCTGCTCGCCGTCGCCTCGCTCAGGCTCCTTCTGACGAGTCCTCTTCTTCCTCGTCTGGCATCACGTCTCCCGCCGCCTCGGCCACCTCTCGTGCGGCTTCCGCTGTCGACTCGTCCTCGGCTTCCGTCGTCGGCTCGTCCTCTGTCTTGGTCGTGAAGACCTTCCTCAGCTCATCGCCTACCTCGCTGAACGTCGTCCCCAACGCCTCGACGAATGAGTTCGCAGCTGCCTTGGCCTCGGACCTGACATCCTCGTCCCTTACCGTGTCGCCGATCGTGGAGGCGACTCGCTCAGCGGCGTCCACCAGTCCCTTGAAAGCGTCCTTCACGTCCGGTCCCACTTCGCCTTTCCCCTCGCGCGCCGCATAGTTCTCCCTGAATCTCCTGCCGAGCCGCGTGAAGTGGCTACCTACCTCTTCCCAGGCCTCGTCTGTCTTGCCCATGGCATCCTCTCTACGATCGCTTGATGCGCCTTCACCTACTCGATGGTACCTACGAGCTCTTCAGGGCGTACTTCGGATTCCCGCACAGGCTTGACTCCCGAGGTCGGGAGGTGGGCGCGGTCCTCGGCGTGGTCGAGACCACCCTGTCCCTTCTGCGCCAGCCGGATGTCACCCATGTAGCGGTGGCCACCGACCAGGTGATTCGCTCGTTCCGCAACGAGCTCTTCGCCGGCTACAAGACGGAGGAGGGCGTCGACGCGGAGCTGCTCGCCCAATTCCCCTGGGCCGAGCGGGCCTTCGAGACACTCGGCGTGACGGTCTGGCCGCTGCGGGAGTTCGAAGCGGACGACGGGCTGGCCACCGCAGCCCTCAGGTTCGTCGACCAGGTCGACCAGGTCGTGCTGCTCACGCCCGACAAGGACATGGCCCAGTGCGTCGTCGGAAGACGGATCGTCATGTATGACCGCCGCAAGCAGCAGCTCACCGACGAGGAGGGCGTCTGGGAGCGCTTCGGCGTCGCCCCCGAGTCGATACCCGACTACCTGGCGTTGGTGGGCGACGCGGCCGATGGAATCCCGGGCGTACCGGCTTGGGGCCAGAAGTCAGCCTCGACTTTGCTCGCCAGGTACGGACGCATCGACAGGATTCCTGCAGACGCTTCGGACTGGGAGGTCGCAGTTCGCGGAGCTGAACGGCTCGCCTCCAACCTTCGTGAGCACCTGGAGGACGCCTACCTGTATCGGAGGCTTGCGACCCTGCGCCGGGACGTCCCCCTCCAGGCGACCCTTGAAGACCTCGAATGGGGAGGCGTCCCCAGAGAGACCTTCCTCGAGCTGTGCGACGAGTTCGGCTTCGAAGGCGTCAGGGAACGCCCACACCGTTGGAGTTGACTCAGCCGAGCTCGCGCTTGAGGGCGGACTCCGCGGCCCAGTAGCCGCACATCCCGTGGACCCCCGCACCGGGAGGCGTCGAGGACGAGCAGAGGTAGATGCCGTCGGCGGGCGTCGAGTACGGAGAGAAGACCTTCGGTCTGCGGACCATCTGCCTGACCGATATCTCGCCTCCGCTGATGTCACCGGCCACGTTGTTGGGGTTGTACTGCTCAAATTGGGCGGCGCTTCGGGTGAATCGGCTGAGTACCACGTCCCGAAACCCCGGGGCGAACCGCTCCAGCTGACGCTCGATGGCGGCGGTCATGTCGACGGTGGATCCTGCAGGCACGTGACAGTACGCCCACAGGATCTGTTTGCCCTCAGGCGCCCTGCTCGGATCGAAGAGCGTGGGCTGGGCAACCAGCACGAAGGGGCGTTCAGGATGCCTGCCCCCTGCAACGTCGTGCTCGGCAGAGACGATCTCCTCGAGGGTGCCTCCCACGTGAACAGTTCCCGCCCGTCTGCACTCCTGGGCCGTCCAGGGCATCGGTCCCTCGAGGGCATAGTCGATCTTGTAGATGCCCGGCCCATGGCGGAACTTCAGGAGCCTCTTGTTGAAACGTCCCGGCAGCTGGGCACCGGCAATGCGCGCCAGGGCAGCCGGCGACGTGTCGAACAGCGCTGCCCGATGGGCTGGCAGCTCGGCAAACGATCTGACCTCCCTTCCCGTCTCGATGGTTCCGCCCCTTTGGAGGAGAAGACCTGCCAGCGCATCGACGATCGCCTGTGAGCCTCCCCTGGCGATCGGCCACCCGTAGACATGCCCTGCCGAGCCGAGGAACAAGCCGGGGCCTGCCGTGAGCAGCGACCCAAGTGGTCGGATGGAGTGTCCTGCCAGACCTCCCATGAGGGCGGCTCCCTCCCTGGTCTCGAAGACCCTTCTCGCCAGCGTTGCGGCCGGTTGGAGACCCTCGAGTCCCATGCGGGCCATGACCGGATGCCTGGGGAATCTCACCAGCGGGGCCAGTACCCCCTTGGCCAGGCTCCTGAAGTTCCTGACCAGGGGCTCGAACAGCCTGCGGTAGGCAGGCTCGTCTCTCCCGAGACGCTCCGCTGTCTCATCGAGCGATCGTGCCAGCACGACAGCCGCGCCTCCGTCGAGAGGATGGGCGAGCGGGAGATCCGGTTGAATCCAGTCGAGCCCGTGATCAGCCAGAGGCAACGTCCGGAAGAACGGTGATCCGATCCCGAGTGGATGGACGGCCGAGCAGACGTCATGGCGGTATCCAGGAAGCGTCAGCTCCGCGGTACGGGCTCCACCGCCGATCGTCTCGCCAGCCTCGATCACGTGAACCGACCTGCCTGCCGAGGCGATACGGATCGCTGCCGCGAGGCCATTCGGCCCTGCTCCGACTACGACGGCGTCAACCACAACAGTGATTCTGCCCCACCTCGCTGACAGACCTCGGATTGGAGGAGGACGCCATCATCGGGCATGATGCCCCGCCCGCAGGGGTTGCAGTATGACGATGAGCGAGAGCGCGGCCGAGCAGATACTCAGGAACTTCGACACCTGGGCTGTTGTCGGATTGTCAGACAAGCCGTGGCGCTCCAGCCACAGCGTGGCCAGCTTCCTCCAGCACCGCGGGTACCGCGTGATCCCCGTCAATCCGGAGGTTCGGGTTGTGCTGGGGGAGGAGGCCTACCCGGATCTGCGCTCGGTTCCGCACCCGATCGACGTTGTCGACATCTTCAGGAGGTCCGAGCTGGCGGGGGTCCACGTCGACGAGGCGATCGAAGTAGGCGCCAAGGCCGTCTGGATGCAGCTTGGTGTCATCGACGAAGCTGCCGCCGCTCGCGCCAGGGCAGCCGGGCTGGCTGTGGTGATGAATCGCTGCCCTGCCATCGAGTACCCCAGGCTGATCGGTGTCAGGTGAGGCAACGGGGCTCGACAACGTCATCCTGCGCGTACGGGGCTCGAAGCCATCCCAGAGCATCCAAGAGAAGGCTCTGATCCAAGACCGCGGGCGGCCGGGCGACCCGGACAGGGCCGGTCGTGTCCATCACGGGCCCGAAGCAGACTATGCCGCAGAACGAGCAGACGTTGCAGGGCGTTTGGGATCAGACCTCGATGTCCCAGCGCTCCCCGCATTCCAGGCATCTGAATGTGGCCACGTCACCCGGTTCCCAGCCTTCGGGCGGCTGGAAGGGGAGCTTCTTGGCAACCCCCCCGCACTCCACGCATCGAATCTGATCGGGGACGTCCGGGGTAGGATCGAGATCAGCTGGTGGCTGCAGGCTCATCGACGTGCTCCCGCTGACGATCGGCGCTGCTCAGTCTACGCAACCGCAGCACCGAGTATCCGATGATGCCCGCGACGACGGAACCGGCGATGATGCCGATCTTCCCGAAGTCCTTGACGAGCTCGCTGTCGAATGCGACCTCGGTGACGAACAGGGCGACTGTGAACCCTATGCCCGCCACGGCGGCCACGCCGACGATATGGCGCCACGTGACCCGGTGCGGCAGCTTCCCGATTCCTGAGACAACCGTGAGGAACGTGAAGCCCGTGACGCCGACCAGCTTTCCGAGGACCAACCCGAAGAACACACCCAACGTGACGGGGTTCGTCACGGCTTCGCTCAAGTCGATGCCCGCGAACGTTATGCCTGTGTTGGCCAAAGCGAAGATGGGGATGACGACGAATGAGCTCCACCCGACCAGCCGGTTCTCGATCCTGGTGAGAGGCGCTACAGACTCTCGGGTGACCTCGGCCAGGAGAAGAGCCTCGTGGTCGACGAGCGATCTTCCGAGAGTCCCGGCAGGCGCCGCGGGTGAGATGTCGAGGATCTGCCGAGCACGGTGGTCGTACTCTTCTGCCGAGTACAAGGGCCTGGCCGGTGTGAGGAGTCCTAGAGCAACGCCTGCGAGAGCCGCCTCGATGCCCGACTCGAGCGTGGCGAACCACACGAAGATTCCCATGGGAACGTAGAACACCAGCGACCGGACCCTGCTTCTGCTGGCCAGCCAGATCGCCACCAGGCCTACTGCGGCTGCGGCCAGCCAGGGGACGTTCACGCCGCTCGAGTAGAACACTGCGATGATCGTGACGCCTCCGATGTCGTCCGCCACGGCCAGGGTGAGCAGGAAGAGTTTGGCACCTGTGGGAACCCGATTACCGAGCAGGGTGATGATCCCAACCGCGAACGCGATGTCGGTCGCACTCGGGATGGCCCAGCCATGCGCTGTCTCGGGGTTGCCCGCATTGAAGGCCAGGTAGATGAGGGCAGGCACCACCATGCCACCGACCGCGGCGAGTACCGGCAGGGCCGCTGCCCTGGGATCGCGCAGCTCCCCGAGGACCAGCTCGCGCTTGATCTCGAGGCCGACGACAAAGAAGAAGATCGTCATCAGACCCTCGTTCACCAGGGCCTTGTAGGTCTCATCGAGGTGGAGGGGCCCGACGTCGATGGTCAGCGTGTTCGACCAGAACTGCTGGTAGCTCTCAGGTGCGACGTTTGCCCAGATCAGAGCGATGACCGCGGCTGCCAACAGTACGAAGCCGGAGGCAGCTTCGACCTGCGTGAAGCGTAGGGCAGGTCTGACGAATCGTCTCGGGACGAAGTTGTCTGAGTGGATCCAGGTGGAGTGGATGCGCTCGTCTGCCATGCCAGGCGAAAAGCGTAGTGACCGCCCAGCCGCACTCGGCCAGGTCGTGTGGACGGTTCCGACTCGCTGTTGAGTTGGAGCGACGTAGGGTTCCGCCGTGAGGTTGGCGAGGAGCAGAGCAGTCCGGACGCTCTATCTGGCGCTCGGCGTCCTGTTCCTGGGCCTTGGCATCGTCGGCACTGCCATTCCGCTCATACCGACGACGGGCCCCGTGTTGCTGGCCGCGTTCTTCTTCAGCCGGTCATCCGAACGTTTCGACACTTGGCTGGTCAACCACCGGCTGTTCGGTGGCATCGTCCGTGACTGGAGAGCGGGGCGCGGCTTCTCGCCTCTGGCCAAGACCATCGCGGTTGCCGCGATCCTGGCCACCTTCACGATCACCGTCGGGTTCGCGATCCACTCGACGCCTGCCAGGGTCCTCCTGGTACTGCTCGCCCTGGCCCTGGTCGGCTACATACTGCGGCTACCGACGAAACGGGCAGCCGTCCTCGAGTAGCCGTTTCGTGTCAATCGACGCCTCGGAAACCGACGCCTCCATTGACAGGAAACCTCATCCGCCGGACACCGCCTGCATGATCGTGACGGTGTCCCCATCCGAGACCGGCTCCTCCAGGCCGTCTCCGTGAAGCATCGTGTCGTTGTGGAAGCACGAGACATGGGGCCTCATGAGGTGTCGTTCGTCGAGGATGTGGACCCGCAGCTCGGGATGGACGGCGAACAGCGACTCGAGGGCCTCGCGGACCGTGACCGCGGTGACCGGTACGATCCGGTCGCCCTTCACCAACGTCGCCAGCATCGTGGGGAGGCGGACCGATACGTCGGCCACGGATCAGTCCGTGAAGGCGTGCACGGCCAGGACGCGAGGCAGGATCTGGGGGAGGGTGTGCCACCTCGAGCCATTGTCCGTGGTGTAGTGCACGGTCCCGGATGTCGTTCCGAAGTACACGCCTCCTTCGTCGTCGGCCGAGATCGCGCCTCGTAGCACCCCCGCAAACGTCGGTACCTCGGGAAGCCCACTCCCGGAAGCGGCCCAGCTGTCGCCCCCGTCGGAGCTCCGGAACACCCGCAGCATCCCTTCGAGGGGAAGCCGGTACTCGTCGCTCTCGAGGGGGATGACGAACAGGTTCCGGGAGGGACCGTCGAGGGCCAACGCGAACCCGAACCCCGCAGGCAACCCATCTTCGATCCTGTGCCACGAGTCGCCTCCGTCCTTGGTACGGAAGAGCCCTTGGTGGTCTTGTCGCCAGATGAGGTCTGGGTCCTCAGGGTCCTGCACCAGTGCGTGCACGCAAAACCCGATGCCGTCGAACTCCTCGTTCTCCGCGGTCTTCGGCACGCCGTGGTTGCGCGGCTCCCAGGTCGCCCCCCCGTCCTCTGAGCGAAAGACCCCGACCGCGGAGATGCCGCACCAGAGCCTCTCGGTGGCAGGATCCGTGAGGATGGCGTGGGCGCAGAGCCCGCCTGCCCCCGGGTACCAACCTTCCCTTGTCTCGTGCTCGTTGAGGCCTTCGACCGGCTGCCAAGACGCTCCCGAGTCCTTGGACACGAAGAGACCCGCTTCGTCGACGCCTGCGTACAGGCTCCCGTCGTTCCGGATCCGCCAGATCTGGGTCAGCTTCCGCTCCTGCTCCTCCGAGTAGGAAGGGCCGTCGACGATCTGCTCCCACTCCGTGAGGTCCTTACTCCTGTGTAGTGCGGCCCCGTACCACGTGCTCGCCGTGGCTGCGAGGTAGTTGCCGTCTGGTGCCTGACCGAACGCCGAGACGATCCAGCCCTTGAAGAGAGGTCCTTCGAACCGCCAATCTCGCTTGTCTTCGGAGGAGAAGAGGAAGGCTCCCTTCATCGTGCCCACAGCGAGTCTCATGCCGCACCTCCACGGTCGATCGACGCCTACGCCGCGTCTGCTCAACGGTACATTCCCGTCGTGCCTGTCTCCAACGCCGAGGTAGCCGCCCTCTTCCACGACCTCGCTCTGCTCACGAGGCTCGAGGACGGAACGCCACAGTCATACCGGGCCAGGGCCTATGACTCCGCCGCCAGGACGATCGAGGCCCTGCCGCAGCCCGTGGTCGACATGTCCCTGACGGAGCTGACGGCCCAGAAGGGCATTGGGACGAGTACGGCCAAGAAGATTCGTGAGTTCGTTGACTCAGGCTCGATCGCCAAGCTCGTCGAGCTGCGACGTCGCTACCCGCCTGAGTTCCTCGAGATCGTGAAGGTTCCTGGGATCGGCCCCAAGACGGGTGCGCTGTTGCGGGAGAGTCTCGGCGTCGAGACCGTCGATGACCTCCGCCGGGCCCTCGAGAAGCAGCAAGTCCGGGAGCTCCCAGGCCTCGGGGCGAAGACGGAGGAGAAGCTGACGTCAGCGCTCGAGAGGCTCGGGATGACGGGCAAGCAGAGGCGGACGCCGATCATCGAGGGCATGGCCACAGCCGGAAGGCTCGTCTCCGAGCTGCAGAGCTTGGAGGGCGTGGAGCGGGTCGCCGCCTCCGGGAGCCTTCGAAGGTTGCGAGACACGATCGCGGATGTGGACATCGTCGTGGCTGCGCATGCAGGGCATGCTGTCATGGAGCACCTGGTGTCGTTGCCGAGCGTGCGTGAGGTCCTGGCGCACGGAGCCACGAAGACCTCGGTGACGACACAGCAGGGGCTACAGGTCGACGTCAGGGTCGTGGAGGGGGATCAGTGGGGAGCAGCGCTCCTCTACTTCACGGGCTCCCGGGATCACAACATCCGCCTCCGCCAGCTGGCACTCCAGCGGGGTTGGCTCCTCAACGAGTACAGCCTCTCGGACACCGAGACCGGGGAAGTGGTGGCTTCCGTGCAGGAGGAGGACATCTACCAGGCCCTCGGCCTTCCCTGGATCCCACCCCCGATGCGGGAGGACTCGGGTGAGATCGAGGCAGGGCTCGGCGAGGGTCTGCCGGACGTCCCGTTCGAGGAAGACATCAGGGGGGACCTCCATGTGCACAGCGCGCTCTCGGGCGACGCAGACGATCCCCTCGCCGACATGGTCCGCGTGGCCTCCGAGCGGGGCCTGCGTTACGTCGCCATAACCGATCACGGCGAGAACCTCGTGATCAACGGAGCAACCCGCGCCGAGATGCTCGAAGAGCGCGAGGCGATCATCCGGCTGCGGCGAGAGTATCCGGACCTCGTGATACTCCACGGATGCGAGCTGAACATCGACCCGGATGGAGGGCTCGACTACGACCAGGAGTTCCTGGAAGGATTCGACTACTGCGTCGCCAGCGTTCACTCTCACTTCGACTTGGAGAGGAGCCGGCAGACCATCCGGGTGCTCACCGCCATGGAGAACCCGGCTGTCAACGCGATCGGGCATCTCCAAGGGAGGAGAATCGGCAAACGGCCTGGGATCGAGATCGATGTCGATGCAGTCCTCGAAGGTGCAGAGCTCACGGGAACCGCCATCGAGATCAACTCCCACCTCGATCGGCTCGACGCCTCCCCTGAGGTGCTACGCCTCGCAACTGGCCGCGACGTGACCTTCGTCATCGATACCGATGCCCATCGCGTTGGCGAGCTGGCCCAGGTTCGCTGGGGTGTGCTCTGCGCTCAGCGGGGGTGGGTGTCGAAGGACAAGGTGGCCAACACGTGGGAGGCTCAGCAGTTTTTGGCCTGGGTGGCCGAGAAGCGAAGCCGCTGAGCCCTCGCCATCCGGCCGAGCCATGTCAGTTGAAGACGTCGAGCACGAACCGCATGCCGAGGACGAGCACGATCAGACTTCCCACGAGCCTGCTGAGGACCCTCGCCCAAGCAGGTAGGTAATGGTTGGTGGACCCCGAGTACGCGGCGATGGCCGTGTACCAAGCGAGCGCGGCCGCGAAGGCCCCGAACAAGTAGGCGGTCTTGTCTCCCCCGGAACCGATCAGCTCGCCTGCTCTCCCCAGGACCACCGCCATGAAGTACACGAGGCTGGCCGCGCTCATCAACCCCAAGCCGGCGAACACCGCAACCGTGGCCCCTGTCGATCGGTCTTCGGGGCTTTCCTCGGGCTCGGTCCGGGTTCTGAACCGGTAGAGCCCCACCAGCCCGTACACCACCAGTGTCAGGCCCCCCACGAGGAGAAACAGGTCGGCGTTGCTCTCGACGAACGAGCTGAAGACGGTTGCAACGACCACCGCAGCCACCGCATGGATGAGGTGAGAGGTCGCGGCGCCCGCCCCGGCGGCCACCGCCGGCGTGAATCCGCGCCGGACCCCGATGTCCATGACGAGCAGGGCGAGCGCGCCGACCGGCATGGCAATGCCCAGGCCCACGAAAACCCCCTCCAAGAAAGGCTCCATGCAGGCTCCGGGTCGACCGCCAAGGCAGGCTACGGCCTGGTAGCCGGTGTTTCCAGGCTTTGCTACTCGTAGGCGATGGCCTCGAGGATGTCGAGTCTCGCCGCTCTCCTGGCTGGCGGCACGGCAGCCAGCACCCCTGCCACCCCTGAAACGGCGACGATGAGGAGCAACTGACCGGCAGGAACCGCAAATCGGATGTCCTGTTCACGGAGCGCCTCGACGAGGGCCCACCCGAAGAACATACCGACGGCGACCCCGAGGACGGCTCCGAACACCGAGGTGATCAGGGCCTCCCATCGCACCATGCGCTTGACCTGTGAGCGCGACATGCCGACCGCTCTCAGTAGGCCGATCTCCCTCGTCCGCTCGATGACCGAGAGCGAGAGAGTGTTCGTGATGCCGAGTATCGCGATGATGATCGCCAACCCCAGCAGCCCCAGGAGGACGCTGAGCAGCTGATCTATCTGCTCTTCGGCCTGCTGCTGGAACCCTGCGGCGTCGAGCACGGCTGCTGTCGGATAGCTGTTCGTCACCCGCTCGATCTTCATGCGCGCAGATTCCTGCTCGACCCCGGGAGCGAGCCTGACGTAGACGAACGAGTCGAGCTGCTCTGTGAAATTCTGCTCGAAGGAAGAGAGGGGAATGATCACGGTGCCTGCGGTCGCCTCCTCGTAGATGGCGACCGTCCGGTAGCTGCCGGTTCCTGTGGCCGCGAACGTCAAGGAGACATTCGCGTCGAGACCCAGATCCCTGCTGTCCGAAAACGGCTTCGACAGGGCGACGACGTCGCCTTCGAAATGGTCGAGAGACCCCGCCACCAGCTCGAGGTCCACGACGTCGGCGATCGAGGCATCTGCCGCGCCGATGAATGTGACGGTGTCCTCCACCTTGGCCTGACCCGTTCGGACGCGGGCAACGGTCTCGACGTCTGCGAGCTGCGCCACTTCATCGGCGAGCGACGTCGGCAGCCCCGCGTTCGGCCCGAACTGGTTGGCTGGCTGGATGTAGAAGTCGGCTTTGAGAGAGCCCGCGAGCACCTCGCCCACGGTTGCTTTCGCGGACGCTCCCAGGATGGCTACGAGTGCCACGAGCGCCAGTCCCACCATGAGGGCCGCCGCAGTCGCGGAGGTGCGGCGTGGGCTGCGCATGGAGTTCTCCCTCGCCAATGCTCCCGAGACACCAGACAGACGGGCGACAGGGGCCCCGAGCAACCTCGTGAAGGGCCTGGCAAAGGCGGGACTCAGAACAGCGATCCCGACGAAGAACAGCGCGACGCCGACACCTACGACCACGATCCCTGGGACACCCACCTCATCGACGGGCCCGAAGAGGCCCAACGCCAGGGCGATGGTTCCGACGCCGGTGACGATCGCGCCACCGGCGATCCTTCGGGAGAGCGATCTCCTCGTAGGGCGCACATCTTGGGTCTGCAAGGCGGCGAGAGGAGGAACGCGGGCGGCTCGACGCGCAGGAACGGTTGCAGAGACGACCGTGATGGCGACCCCCACGACCACAGCGACGAGGATGGTTCTCGGTTGGAGCGCGAGTGGTGCTTCGGGAAACGCGATGCCCAACCCACCGAGTGCCGACTCGAGTGCGACGGCGAGTCCAGCTCCGACCACGAGGCCGAGGATGGACGCCACCGCCCCCACGACGAGAGCCTCGTAGAGGACCATCGCCCTCACCTGCGCCCCTGTGGCTCCCACGGCTCTGAGCAGTCCCAGCTCACGGGTGCGCTGGGCCACGATGATGCGGAACGTGTTCTGGATGATGAACGCCCCCACGAAGACGGCGATGCCCGCAAAGACCAGAAGGAAGGTGTTGAAGAAGCCGAGGGCGTCCTTGATGGTGGTCGCCCGTTCCTCGGCTGCCGTCTGGGCGGTCACGGCCTCCACTCCTGCGGGGAGGACTCTGTTGAGCCTGGCGACGAGGTCCGAGACGTCCTGACCAGGTGCTGCCACGACGTCGATGGTGTCCAGCTCCCCTTCTGCGTCGAGCACCCTCTGGGCGGTCGCCAGTTCGAAGGTGGCAGAGGTGAAGCCGCCTGGCTGGCCGCCCTCACCCAGGCCGGTCAATCCCACGATCGTGAAGGCGTCGGTACTCCTGGCGAACAGGACCTGAACCCGATCGCCCAGTTCGAACCCGTAGTCCTCCGCAGTTGCCACGTCCATGGTCGTCTCACCAGGCGCAGCAGGAGGCCGACCCTCGAGGATTCGCGCGCCCAGCTCGCGCTGCGTGTCGGGCCAACTGAAGCCCAGACTGACCCCGCCGGAGCTTATTGGCTCCGACCCACCTTCTGCATCGATGCGCACGAACTGGGCGTAGCCGACGACGTTGCCCCATGCCTCCTGCACGCCTTCCAACGCTCGAACCTCTTCCAGGACGGAGTCCGGCACGCGGGCAGCAGCCACAAAGCCGAGCTCTCGATCCGGTACCGCTCTGATCGAGACGTCCAGACCTGAGAAGGCGTCTGCGAACAAGTTCTCGAAAGCCGAGTTGATCGTGTCCGTGTAGATGAACGTGCCTGCCACGAAGCCGACGCCGAGCACGATCGAGACGGTGGTGAGAAAGAGACGTCCCTTGTGAGCGAGGAGCTCACGCAACGTCAGCCTGGCCAACTCACGCCTCCAGATCCCTGAGCTTGTCCAGTACGCTCTCGGGGGTTGGGTCGTCGAGCGAGTCGATGCAACTCCCGTCCTGTAGGAACACGATGCGTTCCGAGGCACCTGCCGCGATCGGGTCGTGGGTGACCATGACGATGGTCTGCCCGAATTCGGAGACCGCTCGGTTGAGGAACCCGAGCAGCTCGGCGCCTGACCGGCTGTCCAGGTTGCCCGAGGGCTCGTCAGCGAAGATGATCTCGGGCCTTCCCGCCAGGGCACGGGCCGCGGCCACCCGCTGCTGCTGGCCACCTGACAACTCGCCTGGCCGATGATCGAGCCGGTCGGCGAGGCCGAGGATGTCGACCACGCTGTCGACCCAGGCTTGGTCCGGCTTGCGCCCTGCGATCGTCATCGGAAGCACGATGTTCTCCCGGGCCGTCAGTGTCGGGATGAGGTTGTACGCCTGGAATATGAAGCCGACGCGGTCCCTCCTGAGCAGGGTCAGCTCACGCTCGTCGAGCGAGCCGAGCTCCACGTCGCCGATGAAGACCTGACCGGAGGTCAGACGGTCGAGTCCTGCCAGACAGTGGAGGAGTGTGGACTTGCCTGACCCGGACGGTCCCATGATCGCTGTGAACCGACCGCTTCGGAACTCGAGGGTGGCGCCGTCGAGCGCCACGACCCTGGTATCGCCTTCGCCGTAGATCTTGGTGGCGTCGACGGCCCTCGCCGCGAGCTCGCTCACAGCGGGAGTTGTACCCGTCGCCCGTTGTTACCGCTAATCAGCAACGCCTTCGGGTCAATCTCAGCCCCCCGTGCGGGTCTGTGATTGACAGGAAAGTGCTCGGTCGGTCTACCGTCGACTTTGTGGCATGGGAGCGCATTCCCATCGAGCAAGTCCCCACACTGTCGGCAGGTGAGATGCGGGAGGTGGACCGCATCATGGTCGAGGAGCTCGGCATCGAGTTGGTCCAGATGATGGAGAACGCGGGCAGCGCCCTGGCGACCCTGGTGAAGTCTCTGTACCGGCCGAGCACCGTCGTGGTGCTGGCAGGGCGCGGAGGTAACGGCGGAGGCGGCCTGGTCGGAGCGAGACACCTCGCCAACCGGGGTGTCGCAGTGACCGTGGCCTTCTCGAGCTCGGCGTTGGAGTCCGTCACTGAGCACCAGCTGAGGATCCTGCAACGGATGGGCGTCCAGGTGACAGAGGAGCCCGAGCCCGGTGATGTCATCGTGGACGCCCTCATCGGCTACAACCTCCGTGGCGACCCGTCCGGGAGAGCCGCCGAGCTCATCGAATGGTCGAATGGAGCGGATGTGCCTGTCGTATCGCTCGACACGCCGAGCGGCCTCGATGTGACCACAGGCCGCGTGGCCGAGCCGTGCATCGAGGCGGACGCCACGGTCACACTGGCGCTGCCGAAGGCCGGTCTGGCGCGAGCACCTCAGGTGGGCCGGTTGTTCCTCGCTGACATCTCAGTTCCTCCACTCGTCTACACCCGATTCGGCAAGGATGTCGAGGGACTGTTCACCGGTGCTCCGATCGTCGAGGTGCTCCTACCGCAATGACTCTGAGAGCGACCGCGCCGCTGCATCGTCACGACCAGCGGGCACTTGTCATACGTGGGTCACGGAGGTCGAAGAGGAAGGCAGAGCAAGCGGGGAGCTGAAGGCGTTAGAGGCTGGCTGGTCGCTACGCTCCCGCAGGATGCGGCTGGTCGTGGCGCGGTGCTCCGTCGACTACGAGGGGCGCCTCTCCGCTCATCTGCCCCTCGCCACCCGTCTGATCATGGTCAAGGCCGACGGCTGCGTGGCGATTCACGCCGATGGAGGGGCGTACAAGCCGCTCAACTGGATGAACGCGCCCAACCACCTCTCCGAGGAACATGGCAGGTGGATCGTGACCAATGCCAGGGGAGAGCGTCTCACGATCGAGATCGAGGAGGTGCTCAGCGACACCCATTTCGACCTGGGTGCCGATCCGGGTCTGCAGAAGGACGGTGTGGAGGCGAATCTCCAGGAGCTGCTCGCGGCGAAGCCAGACGTGCTCGAGGAGGGTCTGGCCCTCCTTCGCAGGGAGTACCCGACGGACCTGGGACCCGTTGACATCCTCTGTACGGATCGGGCCGGCGACACGGTGGCAGTCGAGGTGAAGCGCAGAGGCGAGATCGAGGGGGTCGAGCAACTCACGAGGTACCTGGAGCGGCTCAACCTGGACCCCCGGCTGGCGCCGGTGCGGGGGATCCTGGCTGCGCAGACCGTCACGGTCCAGGCCAGGGTGCTCGCAGACGCCCGCGGAATCCGGTGCGTCGAAGTCGACTATCAGCATTTGGCAGGGCTGGAGACCAACGAGCTCAGGCTGTTCTGATGCTGGATCCGCGCTGATGCTCCATGTGGTGCTCTGCGAGCCCGAGATCCCGCCCAACACAGGGAACGTCATGCGCCTGTGTGCGAACACGAACACGACGTTGCATCTGATCGAGCCGCTCGGCTTCGAGCTGGAGGACACCAAGCTGCGTAGAGCAGGGATGGACTACAGGGAGTGGGCGGACGTCAGGACGTACCCCAATCTGGGATCGTTCGTAGCCGAGGGTGGAGCTGGAAGGATCGTGGCCTCCTCGCCTCTCGCGCCCCTCGTGTACTCGGACTTCGAGTTCCACCGAGGGGACGCGTTGCTCTTCGGCAGGGAGTCCGTGGGGCTCGGGAGTGAGATCCTGGAGTCGGACTCCATCGATGCGGTCGTGCGGATCCCGATGGGCCCCAGGAGCAGGAGCTTGAACCTCTCCAACGCGGTGGCCGTCATCCTCTACGAGGCCCTCCGCCAGCTCGGGTTCGCAGGGTTCGACGCATGAGCGAGGTTTCCTGTCAATCTGGGACCCCTCTGGAGGGTCTGAGATTGACACGAACGCTTCTGGAGACCCTGCGTGCCTAACCGGCCAGGTACCGCAGCGCGACCGCCTCTGCGAGACAGCCTCTCTTGAGCTCCTCGAGGTCGACACTCTCGTTCGGCCCGTGGGCACGGCACGTGGGGTCTGCCACGCCGGTGAGGAGAATGCTCGCCTTCGGATACGCCTCGGAGAGTGCAGAGACGAACGGGATCGATCCCCCGACGCCCATCTCGACCGGCTCGGTGCCCCACGCATCCCGGAAGGCCTGCCGGTAGGCGTCGTAGGCGGGACCTGTCGTGTCGAGCTGAAATGGCTTGCCCTTGGCGCCGGGCGTGACGTCGACGCTGACGCCCCAGGGTGCAACCCTCTCGAGATGTCCGATCAACGCCCTCATCGCCCTCTCGGGATCGTCGCCCGGGGCGAGCCTGACGCTGACCTTGGCCCTTGCCGTGGGTACCAGCTGGTTGATGGCCTCGGTCACCCCTGGGGCGTCGACGGCCAGAACCGAGATCGAGGGCCTGGTCCAAAGTCTCGACGAGAGGGATCCTTCGCCTATCAGCTCGACACCCTCGAGCACGCCCGCCTGCTGACGCAGCTCGTCTTCCGTGTACTCCTGGCCTGCTGCCTCGAACCCGAGAAGTCCCGGCACCGCGGCCACGCCCGACGCATCGTGGAGCGTGCCCAGCATGCGCACGAGCGCCGTCAGCGCGTCCGGAACGGCACCTCCGAAGAGCCCTGAGTGAACGGCTGAGCGGAGGACGCCTACCTCGACGATGCAGTCGACCAGGCCCCTGAGCGAGGTGGTGAAGGCAGGGAGCCCGACCCGCCAGTTGGCGGCGTCTGCAACGACGATGGCGTCTGCCTCCAGCAACGGCCCATACGCCTCCAGGAAGGCAGGCAGATGTTCCGACCCGGTCTCCTCCTCCCCCTCGATGAAGATCTTCACCCCTACGGGAGGGCGGCTCTGATGGACCCTCACTGCCGTGAGGTGGGTGACCACACCGCTCTTGTCGTCTGAGCTCCCCCGCCCGAACAACCTGCCATCCCGCTCTTCGGGCTCGAACGGGGGAGAGACCCATTGGCCTGCAGGCCCAGGAGGCTGCACGTCGTGGTGGGCGTAGAGGAGCACGGTAGGAGAGCCACCCGGCCCTGGTAGCTCCCCGTAGACGGCAGGGTGGGCGCCCTCGACTTCGAGGAGCCTGACTCCTTCAACCGCAACCCCTCTCAGGAGTTCCGCGACCGTCTCCGCCGAGTGGCGAACCGGTTCTGGCTCATAGCCGGAAG
>CAZKJJ010000010.1:0-19635 GCA_964553055.1 uncultured Acidimicrobiia bacterium | reverse complement strand
ATCCGCGTTCGGAAAATAGCTATCTATAATGCCCACAGAGTCATTTCGGTCTAACCCTTGCCACTGGTTCCGAGGTGGGCCACGTAGAGGGCATCGCCGTGAGGCATGACTTGCATGCCGTCGCCGTGACCGTCCAGGTCGGAGTGGCCGACCAGGCGCAGCCCTGCGGCTTCCTCACGGTGCACGGGATGTGTGTAGCAGATCGTCGAGTCAGCTTGCGGCCGGCCTGACGTGGTACACGGGCAGCGCCTCGGCGACTCCTTTCATGATCCCCGGCTCTCTCATCACCTCATGAGCGCTCAAGGCTTCCTCAACGCCTGGGTATCGGTAGACGTCCTCAGAGAGCGTCATCTCACCTGCGCCGGCCAGACCTTGCACCCTGGCGGCGATGTTCACGGATTGGCCGAAGTAGTCAACGCGGTCATTGAGGTTCACCGCGATCGACCTGCCTCTGTGGATTCCGATCTTGAGGATCAGCTCGGACGACGTTGTCCTGTTGAAGTCGGCCAGGTCGGCCAGCATGTCGAAGGCGGCTGTGACGGCATCGGCCGGATCAGGGAACGTAGCCATCACGGCATCGCCGATCGTCTTGACGACCGCCCCATGGTTGCGGCGTACGGCATCGACCAGCGTCTCGAAGTGCAAACGGACCAGGTTGTAGGCGTTGGCGTCGCCGATGGCGTCGTACATGGCCGTCGAGTCTGTCAGGTCGGTGAACAGGTAGGTCAGATCCCTGATCTGGAGAGCCTCGCTGGCGGGCAGCGTTTCGGCGCGAAAGAGCGTGCGAAAGGTCTGGGTGCTGAGCAGACGCTTGGCTGAGAGCATGGGCTGGAACGTCAGCAGAGGTAGCTCCTCTGGGATCCACCGGTAGTTGACCACCCAGGCTGAGCAGCGCCGAGCGGTGACGTTGTGGACAGTCAGCGAGATGGGGCCTGCGGGGATCCGAGCTGACGCAGGGTATCGGAAGGAGCCCGTCGGGAAGTCCAGGGAGAACGGCTCGAACTCCCTGTCCATGTCCCGGAGGCCGGCGTCGGTGACCTCGAGGCTCACGTTCGTCGACCGCGGATCTGCGTCCGGATCGACGAGGTAGAGGGCGCTGGCCGAGTTGAGGACGTCGCTGACGCCCATGCCCGCCACCAGCTCGAACTCGACGGTCTTCGACTCCCCAGGAGAGAGGTAGTCGACGAGCACCGTCCACTCCCTGAAGATCTCGACGATGGTCTGGCCGATGGGGAGAGACTCCACGTCTTCCGACCGGTGATACCGGAAGTACAGCTCCTCGGGACTGAGGCGCGCAGGGTCATGGAACACGACGTCCTTCACCCTCGGTGACACCGTGAACGCCACCTGGATGTAGTCGTCGAGGTCGGCTTCGTTCTCCATGGAGCAGAGGTCGCAGACGAAGTGCGGGTCGAGCCGCTCGAGGGAGCGGAAGCTGTTGAAGACGTTGCCACACGAGGCACAGACGAGGATCCAGTCCATGTCGAACAGCCCTCCGCGCGTGGCGTGGAGGAACAGGTCGATCGCCTCCTCCTCCTGGAGGCCGTGGGTGGCCGCATAGCGCAGCGGGTTGACACGAAAGAGGTCCGTGTCCTGGCCCCTTCGAACGAGCGACTCCAGCCGCGACACGACGGCAGGGCTCCAGGCGCGAGCCGCGTGCAGTGCCTCCAGAGACTTCTGGAGCGCCTTCTCGTCGACAGTGTGGGCTACCGGCCGAGGCTAACGCGACGGTTCGCGGTCGGAGCCGCCGACAGGCCAGCCCTGCCGACATGGCTCGGGGGCACACCCCTATGCTCCCCGCCGTGCTGGAGTTCGCAGACGAGTACCGGGCCTTCGTCGAGCGTGCCGACTTCTGGGCTGAGCTACGGAGGGGCTCCTTGGCGTCGCTCGAGCGATGGGACGACGCGTCGGAGGGGGGATCGCTCGGAACGCAGTCCGAGGCCACGACCTTCCGGGACCGAGCCGCGCGACTCCAGGAAGGCGCCTCCCTCGTCGACCGCTCCCTCTTGGGAACGATCGAGGCGACAGCAGACCTGTTGCGGCTGATATTGGCGACGCTGTACGAGCTGACGATTCCCAACCCGGAAGTCGGTCTCCTGGCCAACCTCCTACCGTTCCTTCCCCGTCAGCCTCTCGTCACCGCAGATGACGGCGACCGCTACCTGGAGAAGCTGGAGCGATTCCCCGCGTTCGCGACGCAGATGGGCGACCGACTCGCTTCGGGAGCTGCGCAGGGCAGGACAGTGCTGCGACGCCATGCAGCCTCCACGGCCGAGGCACTGGCAGCCCTGATCGACGACCTGTCCCCGCTGCTACGGCAGTCCGCTCCGGAAGAAGGCTACGAAGGCTGGGAAGCGGCCCTGTCCGACCAGGTTGGCGGCCCCGTCGTCGAAGGGCTTCGTGCGTACCACCGGGCTCTGGCCGACCACGCGATCCCCGCAGGCCGAGACGACGACGAGCCTGGTCTGTCATTCTGGCCGGGAGGTGGAGAGCTCTACGCCCAGCTCGTGGCTGCGAACTGCAACCTGCCGGTCACGCCGGAGGAGGTGCACCGGATCGGTCTCGAGCAGATCGACCGGCTGGAGGCCGAGTACCGGGAGGTGGCGGGTCCGGTGTTCGGGACGACCACCATCGGCGAGATCTACGAGCAGATTCGAGGGGACGACCGTCACTATGGCACTGTCGACGCGCTCATTTCGGACGCCGAGGCGTGCCTAGAACGTGGCAGGGAGGCAGCGCCTGCGTGGTTCGAACGTTGGCCCGAAACGGACTGCGTTGCAGTCCCGATAACTACGGGAGCGCTCGCCTTCTACACGCTGCAGCCGAACCAGCCGGGGATGTTCTTCTTCAACGTCGCCAACCCAGAGATCTGGACCGTGCCGTTCCTCGAGAACACGGCCTTCCACGAGGCGATTCCTGGCCATCACTTCCAACGAGCGCTGGCTGACGAGGACCCCGATCTCCACTATGTGCAGAAGAAGATGTACATCGCCGCCTACAACGAGGGCTGGGGCCTGTACAGCGAGCGCCTCTCGGACGAGATGGGACTGTTCTCGTCCGACTACGCCAGGCTGGGCATGCTGCTAGGCGACTCCATGCGGGCCTTTCGGCTGGTGGCGGACACAGGGCTTCACGCCTTCGGCTGGAGCAGGCAACAGGCCATCACGTACGGGATGGCCCACAGCCCGCTCGCCGAGGCGGCGATCGTTGCAGAGGTGGATCGGTACCTGGGGACGCCTGCCCAGGCTCTCGGCTACATGATGGGCAGGCTCGAGATCGACCGCATTCGAGCTGACGCGGAGGCACGGCTAGGAGACCGGTTCGACATCAAGGGATTTCATGAAGCGGTCCTGGGGGCGGGCACCGTGACGCTGGCGGTGCTGGCCGAGCGAGTGGGACGCTGGATAGAGCACGCGGAGTAGAGGACGCGGCCTCGGGAGGCAGACGGCCGGTAGCCTCGACCCATGGTGTACAGCGAGGCGCTGGCAGATGAGATCAGGGCCAGGATCGGAGCGCACCCAGGCCTGAGCGAGAGGCAGATGTTCGGCGGTATCGCCTTCATGGTGAACGGGAACGTGGCAGTGGGGGTCAGCGGCGACGAGCTGATGGTCCGGGTGGGGAAGGACGCCCACGACGAGGCGGAGGCCAAGGCCGGCGCTCGCACGTTCGACAAATCCAGAAGCCCGATGCTCGGCTGGATCTCGGTGGCTCCCGAAGGCTTCAGAACGGATGAGGACCTCCACGCCTGGATCGACCAGGGCGTGACGTTCGCGGAGAGCCTTCCTCCGAAGTAGGGGTCAGTCGAAGGTGATAGATCGCCTGCTGATCGGGCCGTGCTCGAATCCAGTCACGGGAAACCTGGCCTCATCTCCACGTGCTGCGCCGGCTGCGACCACGAGCGGACGGTAGTGCTCGGCACTGGGGTGACTGAGCAGGGGGTCGGGAGCCCGCTCACGCCAATCCTGGAGAGCTTGGTCGTCGCGCCTGCTGAGCGACTGAGCGACCCAGCCGTCGAACGCAGCCGCGTACTCGGGCGGAGGCGTGTCCTCCCAGGTCATCTGCCGGAGATTGTGCACGACATTGCCGGTGCCGAGGATGAACACGCCTTCCTCACGGAGGGGCCTCAACTCTCCACCGAGCTCGTAGAGCGCTCCCTCGGTCAGGTCGGCGGGCATCGAGATCTGGAGCACGGGAACGTCGGCTTCCGGGTAGAGATGCTTCAGAGGGACCCAGGCGCCGTGATCGAGGGGACGATCGGAGCGACGAACGCTCGTCTGTGGTACGAGGAGCTCCTCGACTCGGTCGGCGAGCCAGGGAGCCCCAGGGGCCTGGTACTGCAGCTCGTACATCCAGGCAGGAAACCCGTAGAAGTCATACAGAATCTGGTGGTGGTCTCCAGTCCTGCCGATGGTCACAGGACGTTCCTCCCAGTGGGCCGAGACGACCAGGATCGCCGTGGGGCGCGGGAGGGATCTGCTCCACCGCTGCCAAGGACGAGAGCGTTCAGGGATGGCGACGTTCATCGGGTTGCCGTGGCCCACGAATCCGACCGGCATGGTCACCCCGAGTGGAACGCGCCTCGCATACAGCTGCATTCCGCATCGCGCCTCAGGAGGAGAAGACTCCAGGTCAGGATGCCGTTGCGAAGAAGAGACTCCAGCTCAGGATCTCGAAGCCGGCGTAGAAGCCGGGTTCGGTCGAAGCCGTGAAGCCCGCGAAGGCGCCTCCGTCACCGAGGTCGAGCGTGCTGCGGAGATCGAGCTGGACCGTCAACGCAGGCGGGCCCCGATCGTCGACGAAGACGGAGAGCTCACCAGGCTCGTAGCGGACGAGAACGATGTGAGGTCCCGCGTCCGACATCCGGGCTGGCTCCAGACCTGCCCAGCCCAGGGAGGAGCTGGCTTGGGAGCCCGGCCCACTGGCATGGACGGACACGTGGTTGCTGAACGTCTCGCGTGTCTCTGCAGGATCGACCGTCGAAGGGTCGAGCTCGACGTCATGTAGGACAGTGTCGAACTCCACCGCCACGCTGTTTGGGATCCCCTCAAACCCGTTGCCTGATCCCGCAGCGCCCAGTGCATCCTGTCCCGCGTTCTGGATCACGAAGGCGAATCCGTCCCCCACCGTCTGCTGCGACGCCGCATCGATGTCGAAGACGAACACGCTCTCGAAGCCGTCGGCGACGGGCTGTGGTTCGGACAGCCAGGCGGCTCCGGCCTGATCCAGTGACTGGGCTCTGGTGAGCGAGAGCACGCCTCCGGTCTGGCTGGCAGAGCCCACGAGCACCAGGTCGCCCGGCGTTGCGAAGTCGGCGAACTCGACCGGAGGTCGGGAGGATCCTGCTGTGACGCTGTCCGTCGACGGACCGCCTGTGATGTCCTCCCAGAGGTCCTCGAGCAGCGACCCGACGTCGCGGTTACCGATGATGTTGACCAGGAGGATCGCCGCCACCGCGATCGGGATGAGCCTTCGTAGCCGCAGCTTGCGACCGGCGAACGGATCCTTGGGCAAGCTGCCGGGTTCGGACCTCGGGACTCGACGACGTGGCGTCGAAGTCACCCGAGGCGCGACGTCCATCGTGGTGGCGCGGACGCCTTCTGGCTCGTCGGTCAGGTCGCCCGTGAGATCGAGGCGATCGGGCAGCGGGGTGACCGTCTCGCCCAAAAGGACCCTGGCCCGGGCTTCCTCGAGCAGCTGCTCACTGAGGGAGATACGACCGGGACCGAGGGAGCGTCGGGCCTCGAGGATCAGCTCGTCGCTCGTGAGGTGGGACGCTTCGCGAGCCATCGGATTTGTGAGACCTTAGTGGTGAGCTGTGCTGGCACACTGAGTTCGGAGGAGGTGGAGGATGAAGGAGAGCTTCTGGGACCGGCTCGAGCAACGCACCCGGCTGTCGGGGGCCATGGCATCGATCGAAGAGCCGAGGACGATGATGCGTGTCGTGACCGCCGTGTACGCGGCCTCGGTGCTCAATGCGCTGCTGATCGCGGCGTTCTTCTTCGGATTCGACGAGCCGAGTGCCGGATGGTCGGTCGTCCTGCTTGCCGGCTCCTACGCCGGATCGTTGCTCCTCTACGTTGCGACGGGGAGCGTCTGGGGCTCCTACGTGCTCTTCGCGCTGGCCAGCCTGGCCAACAACGTCTACGTGACCATCGAGATGGGCGGCTACGCCAACTCAGGGGCCTATCTCATGTGGGGGATCGCAGCGACGGCAGGCTCGACGCTCCTGGCCCGGCGATGGGAGACCGCGGCGCTCGGAGGCTCCTACGCGACCGCGGCGATCGTGTTCGCCACTGTGGACCAGACGCTCGCTGCTTCTCGTCCACCCCCTGATCCGGCGCTTCCCTCGATCCTGTTCGCCTACCTGCTCGTGGCCACGCTCGTGTTGCTGGTGCCACCGATCATCCGCTTCCTCGACAGGCTCGCGGGGGAGAGAGCTCGATCCGAGTCGCTGCTGCTCAACGTGCTCCCTGACACGATCGCCAGACGGTTGAAGCGAGAGCCGGGGATCATCGCAGACGATTTCTCAGAGTGCACGGTGCTGTTCGCGGACATCTCAGGGTTCACTTCCCACGCGAACCAAGTGCCTGCGAAGAGGCTCGTCGAGGAGCTGAACCTGATCTTCTCGACGTTCGACGAGCTAGCCGAGCGAAGAGGCGTCCAGAAGATCAAGACGCTCGGCGACGGGTACATGGCAGTGGCCGGCGTTCCCGACTTTCGGGCGGATCATCTGGACGCGGCCTGTGGACTTGCCCTCGACATGCAAGCTGCGATGCCGAAGGTGATGGAGGGAGTCGGCGCCGAGCTTCAGCTCAGGATCGGCCTGAACACAGGACCGGCGGTGGCCGGCATCATCGGGACGAATCGATTCTCCTACGACCTGTGGGGGGACACCGTCAACGTGGCCAGCAGGATGGAGTCCCACGGTGAGCCCGGTCGGATCCAGGTGACCGAGGCCGTCTTCCGGTCGGCATCTGACACCTACGCCTTCGACCCTGTCGGCCTGATTGCTGTCAAAGACAAGGGACTCATGTCTACCTTCAACCTCGTGGGTAGGCGGGCGGACCCCTGAGCGATCCTCACTCCCACCGGTGGAATGCGGGATGCCCTTCCTGCACTGCGACGAAGGTTCCCCGGCACGTCGCCGTCACCTGCCCGTCTACCTCGAGCGATGCCTCGACGACCGCACGCGGACCTTCGGACGAGACCACCCGAGAGCGCACCACGATCTCGTCGTCTATCGGCGTGGGTCGATCCAAGGTCACGTGGAACTCTGCAGTGACCGTCGCAGGCAGTTCGTCGCTTCCGTCGCGCTGCATGAAGTGGTGGGCGGCTGCCCAGTTGGAGTTGCAGTCGAGCAGCGTCCCACAGATGCCACCGTTGAGCACCCGATCGAACGCCACATGGTGCGGCTCTGCCCGGAACCTGGCAACGACGTGCTCGCCCTCGGGGAAGCTCTTGATGCGGAGGCCCTTGTCGTTGGCCGATCCGCATCCGAAACATCGGTTCTTGGGGGCGTAGCGGTCCTGGAGGCTCTGCATCGAGCCGAGAGGGTAGTGAGGCCCGTCCGAGACGTGGCTCTGTGGCTGCCACGCTGAGCGGCTTGGGTCGGTAGCTAGGCTCGGAGGCCCAGGAGGTCACCATGCCCCATATCAGCTACCCCGACCTGGATGGGCTGTCCCCCGAGGATCGCGAGATCATCGAGTACGCGAGGCAGCATGGCACGCCCAGGCCGGAGAGCCAGACCATCCGGTCTCATGCGCCGCACGTGCTCCACGCCTTCACGAACGCCTGGCGGGCGACCTTCACCGGCGGCATCGTCGATCATCAGCTGAAGGAGCTGTGCAGGGTCTACGTCTCGAAGTCGATCGAATGCCACTACTGAGGAGTCCAGCGGTCCGTCCAGGCTGGACGGCAAGGACTCACCGAAGAGGACTACGACGAGCTCCTGCGGTTCGAGGACTCGGACCGCTTCACGGAGCGTGAGAAGACGGCGCTCAGGTACACGAGCGCCATCCTCTGGGATGCTTCGATCGCAGACGAAGCCCTGTGGGAGGATCTGCACAGCCACTTCACCGAACCGGAGCTGGTCGAGCTCGGCTTTTTCATCGCCCTGACGAGTGGTCAGCAGCGATGGATCAAGACTCTCGGGATCGGTCACCACGAGGTGCTTGGTGACACGGATGTCGGTTTGGCTGCCTCGCCTGCCGGCTGAGCAGATGCCCACGGTTTGAAGTGAGCGGGGGCCCTGCCGACCTCGTCCTCCTGTCGGGGCGGCTGTGGGACGGTACCGACCGAGGCGAGGAGGCCCTGGCGGTCCGAGAGGGCCTGATCATCAGAACAGGCGCCAACGAACAGATGGCCGAGCTCGTCTCGGGGGACACCACGGTCGTCGATATCGGGGGCCGACGAGTGGTACCTGGTCTCATCGACTCACACATCCACCTGGTCCGGGCGGGTCTTCGATGGAACGAGGACGTGCGGTGGGTCGGCGCCGGCTCGCTGGATGACGCGCTGGCGAGGCTGTCGGCGGCGGCTGAGACGAAGGAGCCTGGCCGCTGGATCGCGGTCATGGGCGGCTGGCATCCTCACCAGTTCGCAGAGTCGAGGCCTCCCTCGCGCAGCGAGCTGGACGACGCGTGCCCTTCCCACCCGGTCTTCGTCCAGCGGAACTACATCGAGGCGTTCCTCAACACCAGGGCAATGGAGGAGATGGGGTATCTCGATGACGGAGCCCCGGGATGGGTCGAAAGGAGCGCGAGCTCGGGTTCACAGACCGGCAGAGTGGTCGGAGCTGCCGGCCTCCAGGCCCTCAGAGCCAGGCTGCCCGGCCAGGACTTCGAGGACCAGGTGGCGGGCACCAGCCAGATGTTGCGTGAGCTGAACCGGCTCGGTCTGACAGGCGCCATCGACACGGGAGGGTTCGGCATGACCCCCGAGTCCTATCTGCCCTACTTCGAGCTGTGGCGGAGGGGCGAGAAGGGGTTCAGGGCGCGGCTCCTGGTCGGGCCGAGTCAGCCGGGAAAGGAGCCCGAGCAGCTGGCCGACTGGATGCGCTTCGTTGCTCCCGGCTTCGGAGACAACCATCTCCGGTACCTGGGGTCGGGCGAGGTCCTGCTGTTCGGTGCCCACGACATGGAGGGCCTGGCCCCGAAGGACATCTCAGGACAGATCGAGCCTCTTTCGAGCCTCTCGGAACGACTCGCAGCGCGAGGGTGGACGATCCACCTGCACGCCATCCTGGACACCTCCGTGGGCGCGGTGCTGGATGCTTGGGAACCGCTGGGAGCTGCGATCTCGGATCTCAGGTTCACGATCACCCATGCGGATCAGATCAGCTCCGCCAACCTCGAACGCCTCGCCTACCTGGGGCTGGGGATGACCGTACAGAACGGGATGGCCTACCGCGGCGGCGACAGCATCGCCACCTGGGGTGAGGGTCGGGTCAGGGCAGCTGTGCCGCTGAGAGAGGCCCTCGAGCTTGGGATTCCCCTCGGGGCCGGTACGGACGCCACGGTCGTCTCGTCGTACAACCCTTGGCGCTGTATCTGGTGGATGGTCACCGGTCGCTCGATCGACGGCTCTCCCGCTCGGGACGATGGGCAGCTCCTGACCAGGGACGAAGCACTCCGCCTCTACACGAGCGGCAGCTCCTGGTTCTCGTTCGAGGAGGCCACCCGGGGCACCCTTCGGCCGGGCAGCTGGGCTGATCTGGCTGTTCTGTCCGAGGACCCGCTGACGGTGCCGCCCGACGACCTCCCAGGCATCGAGTCCGTGCTCACGGTGGTTGCCGGCAGGATCGCACACCAGGCAACGGCTGAAGGGAGCGAGACATGAAGAAACGCGCAGTCAACCCCGAGGGGCTGGCGGCACCTCGCGGCTACTCGCAGATCGTCGAGGTCGCCGGCGGGACCACCCTCTACATCGCGGGTCAGGTGGCGTGGGACGGCCAAGGGCAGGTCGTCGGCCGGGGCGACTTCGAAGCCCAGGCCAGGCAGGTGTTCACCAACCTTCGGACGGCGCTGGCAGCGGTCGGAGCCACGCCTTCGGACCTGGTGAAGATCGGGATCTACGTCGTCGACCACGACGCCGAGAAGCTGGCGATCATCAGACAGACCCGTGACAGCATCCTCATGGCCGACCCTCCACCTGCGAGCACGCTCCTCGGTGTGCATCGCCTCGCACTTCCCGAGCTCATGATCGAGGCGGATGCGATTGCAGTCGTTGATCAGAGCCCGAGGTAGGCCCTACGAAGCCGTTCGTCGCCTTCGAGATCGGCAGCGGCTCCCTCCTGCACGATGCGGCCCTCCTCGAGTACGTAGCCGCGGCTAGCCAGATCGAGCGCTTCTGCGGCGTTCTGCTCCACCAGCAGGATCGAGACGCCAGAGGCGTTGATCTGGCGAAGCACGTCGAAGATGCTATGGACGATGATCGGGGCCAGACCGAGTGACGGCTCATCGAGGAGGAGCAGTCTCGGCTTGGCCATGAGCGCCCTCGAAATGGCCAGCATCTGCTGCTCGCCTCCGCTCAACGTCCCCGCGATCTGCGAGCTTCGCTCCGAAAGCCTCGGGAATATCTCGTGAACCCACGCCACCGTTTCGTCGTGGCTCTGTCTCGCCTCGGTGCCGTACGCTCCGACGGCGAGGTTCTCGGCAACCGACATCTTGGGGAAGATCCTCCTCCCTTCGGGGACCAGCGCCACTCCCTGGGCGCTCACCTGATGCGGGGGGATAGAGGTCAGGTCGACGCCGTCGAGCAGGATGGACCCCGTCCAGGGCCTGATGATCCCCATGATCGTGTTCACCAGGGTGGTCTTTCCTGCGCCGTTGGGGCCCAGGATCGCCACGATCTCTCCTGAGCCCGTCGTCAGGTGGATGTCCCAGAGGGCCTGGGCTCTGCCGTACCCGGCGCTGAGTCCCTCAACCTCCAGCATCGGGTCTCTTCGTGCCGAGGTAGGCGGCCACGACGGCTGGATCTGCCATCACGGCTTGGGGCTCCCCTTCCGCAACCACCAGGCCCTGGTCCAGGACGACGATCCTGTTCGAGAGGGCCGTCACGGCGCGGATGACATGCTCCACGATGAGCAGCGTGATGCCTTGGGCGTGGATCCTTTGCATCATCCGGACGGACTGGTTGATCTCAGCGGGGTTGAGACCTGCGAGCACCTCGTCGAGCAGGAGGAGGACGGGCTCAGTGGCCAGAGCTCTGGCGAGCTCCAGGAACTTCAGCTGGTGCAGCGTGAGCTGGTCGACGCCTACGTCCGCCACCGAGTCGAGACCCGTGAAGCCCAGCCATTCGTCAGCGGCGCCTCTGGCCTCGTTGAGCCTGTGGCGGCGTTTTCCGAACATGTAGCTGACGGCCACGTTCTCCCTGACCGTCATCGTGTTGAACGGCCTGGGGATCTGGTAGGTGCGGGCGAGGCCCAACGAGGCGACCCGGTGGGCAGGCAGGCCTGTGGTGTCGACACCACCGAGAGTGACCTTTCCCCGATCGGCAGGGTAGAAGCCGCTCAACACGTTGATGAGGGTGGACTTGCCCGATCCGTTTGGCCCCACCAAACCCAGGATCTCTCCCTCCTCGATGGAGAGGCTGACCTCGTCGAGGGCGAGCACCCCCCCAAACCGCTTGGCGACGTCCGCGCAGGCGAGCATCGTCACGAGCGAGTCCTGGCCACATCGTGTGTCTCTTCGACCTGCTGCTGCCCAGGCGGCCGGAGCCTTCCGCGCACCGTGTCCCACGCCTTGGTCGGGACCAGCAGGAACAGCACGGTGGCCACCATGGCGTATGCGAAGTCGGAGATGAGCGAATCGTTGATGTTCCACACGAGCATCGCGGCCAGGATCCCGAAGAACGCGATGCTCGAGGCAATCCATCGATCCCGCATCCGCAGGTAGATGCCCTCCCGCACTGCCAAGGCGAGCAGCACCAGTAGCGACCCGATGATGATCTGGTTGACGTCCGCGAGGCCTGCGCTGTTGAGACGGTCCGTGAGCGTGGTGATGATCACTGCTCCCACGACGGGGCCCATCCAGTGGCTCATGCCGCCGAGCACGCTCATCAAGATGACGAAGAGGGGCACCCGTATGTTGAAGACGTCGTCGACGGTGACGAAGCCGATCTGCAGCGCCCACACAGCTCCCATCAGACCGGCGAAGAAGGCGTTCGTTCCCAGGGCGACCATCTTGTAGCGGAACGTGGGAACGCCGAGCCCTTGTGCCACCTGTTCGTCGTCACGGATCGAGAACAGGCCCCAACCGAGACGCGAGTCGTAGATGAGGTACGCGACCAGGACGGTGAGCACCGAGACGACCAACGTCATCCTGTACATGGCGGTCGTGAAGTCGCCCAAGAACTCGGGGATGGGGGTGCCCGTCATGAAGATGCCGGTTCCGCCGTCGATGGAGGGGCTCAGCCTCGCCAAGGAGCCGAGCACGAACGCCACGGCGAGCGTGGTGAGGGCGAAGATCTCACCGGTCAGCCTGCGGACCCGGAACACCACCAGGCCGAGGAGCAGGCCTGCGACGCCTGCCATCAGAGCGGCAACCGGGAGGGCGCTGACGAACGACCACCCCTGCTTGGAGGAGAGGACGCTTGCTCCGTAGACGCCGATGCCGAAGAAGGCTCCCTGGCCGAAGCTGAAGTACCCCGAGTAGCCGGTGAGGATATTCCAGCTCGAGGCTTGCGAGACCCAGAAGAACGTGGTGAAGAGAAAGATCACGTAGAAGCGCGGTAGGTCCAGCGCCTCCTGCAGATTCGGGATGAGGGCGAGTACCACCGCCACAACGGCGAAGCCCACGATGGTGCGACCGCGTCTGCTCACGCCACGCTCCGCTTGGTGAGCAGGCCCTCCGGTCTGAAGAGGAGAGCCGCCAGGAGGATTAGGAACGTGACGAGAGGCGCGCTCAGCGGACCCCACAGCACCGTGGCGACGCTGTACGCCACGCCCACGATGACGCCTGCTGTCAGGGTTCCGAGCGTGTTCCCCAGGCCTCCCAATATCACCACAGGGAAGACGATCCCGAACCAGGCGAAGGAGAGGTTGGGGAAGATCGATTCGCCGAGGGCGATGAAGACGCCTGCCAATGCCGAGAATGCGGTCGAGAGCCCTGACAGCATGACCGCCACCCGGCGAGGGTCCACCCCGAAAGCCCGTGCCATGTCCCTGTCCTGGGCGACTGCCCGCACCGCCTTCCCGAAGTAGGTCCTGGATAGGAGCATGGCCATGGCTACGGCTATGAGCACGGCAGCGACGAAGGCGAGCAGCCGGGGCACCTGGAGGGCGACGTCACCGATGAACAGCGACTCCGTCTCGTAGGGATTCAACTCGGAGCCGATCTTGCGGAAGTCGGCGCTCCAGACGGTCCTGGCCAGGCTCTGGAAGATGATGAAGATCCCGAACGAGATGATCAAAGACTTGAACTCGTCCACGTCGGCTGCGTGGAAGAACACCTGGAGCAGGGCACCGGCGGCAAAGAAGAGGGGTAGGACAACGAGGATCGTGAACAGAGGGTCGATCCCCAAGGTGATCGTCAACTGGTAGGCGAGGTAGGCGCTCAGCAGGATGAAGGAGAAGTGAGCGAGGTTGATGACCTTCAGCGCCCCCCAGGAGAGCGACAAGCCGACGGACATCAGCGCATACAGGCCGCCGATCAGGATCCCGCCGACGATCCCCTGGGCGAGCAGGTCCACGCTAGGCCTGTAGCTCGAGGCCGGCCCGCCCGGGTGCCCGGGCGGGCCGAGCCCACTCTCTCACGGCGTGTATTCGACGGACTTCCCTGGAGCGGCGAACTCCGACGGGTACACCACGAACCAGTCGTTGTCCTGGATCTGCTTGATCTTGGAGAGGTCCAGGTAGTAGTTCTGCTGATCGGGGAAGAACTGGATCTCACCATGGAACAGCGTGTCAGCTCCGTTCTCCAGCAGCCAGTCACACATCGCCTGCTGGTCGAGGCTCCCTGCCCCCTCGGCTGCCTGCTGGAGGTACTCCCATGCGGTCCAGCTCGCAGCCGCCTGCGTCTCCACCTTGGCGTAGGGTATGTCGGCATCTCCCAGGGCCTGGTCGATCTCGGCTGCCACCTCCACCGCCTCCGGATCGTCCGTGAAGGGAGGATGCTCCTCGAAGATCGTCACAGACATGATCCCGTCCGCGCCATCCGTCTGGAGCAGCGGACCGGGAGCAGGCCACTGTGCGAACATCCCGGCCGGCACGTAGTCGATCGCCTGCATGGCGGTGATCAGGTTGGGGGCGTCGAGGCCCAATGCCCCGATGTAGAGGAAGTCAGGATCGGCATCCTTGACCTGCGCCGCGATGGGAGCCCAGTCAGACGTGGCCGTCGGGAATGTGACATTGAGGACCACCTCCCAACCTCGCTTCTCAGCCTCGGCGACCGCCCCGCCCTCGTCTGTCTCCGGCTGCCCATATGCGATGAACATGGTGCCTGGGAACTCGTTGATCACGAACCCGATCGTCGCCGGTGGCGTTCCCGTCGACTCCAGGGCGTCGTACACGAGGTTGGGGTTGGTGATGTTCGGATGCAGCCCCGTCGACCAGGAGCTGAAGTGGCAAGGGTACGTGTAGGCATACGTCAGGCTGGCCGTGTGGTGGGGGAACACGTAGCCGTAGCGCTGGGCAACGGCCATCGCAGAGGTGATCGTGCCCGTGCCATAGGGGCCAAGAACGAGATCGACCTCTTCCTCCGTGATCAGCCGCTCGTAGGCCGCAGCAGCATTGTCAGGCACGGACTCGTCGTCGAGCAGCACCCACTCGACAGGTCTGCCGAGCAGCCCGCCCTGCTCGTTGATGCGCTCGACGAACACCTCGCCGGTTGCCTTGTGGATGGCCGCCGTCGCAGCCAGGAAACCGGTCAGAGCCAGCGTGCTGCCGACCCGTATCGGCTCACCGGTAGCGCCTGGTGGCTCCGTCTCCGGCGGCGACGTCTCCGGCGGCTGCGTGCCGGGGGCTACGGTGGTTGCTTCGGCCGCCGTCGTCGTGGTTGCCTCGCCGTCGCCACAGGCCGCTGCGACCAGGGCCAGTGCGGCCAGGATCGCCAGGTGTCGCCATGCTCGTCTTCGCATTCGTTGTCCTCCTGATAGTCGTTGCTCAGCGGGGGTTCGCGATCAGGCCGCCGTCGACTTGGATCACAGACCCCGTGATGTAGGAAGCCCTGTCCGAGGCGAGGAAGGTCACCACATCGGCGATCTCCGCCATCTCGGCCCATCGTCCCTTCATCACTCCGAGTTGTGTCGTGTAGTTGTCCAGGAACTCGTCCTTGGTGATTCCCTGGTTGTCGGCCATCATCTGCGCCCAGCCGTGTCGCCACTCGGTTGCCACTAGACCGGGTGAGACCGTGTTGACGTTGATCCCATCTCCTGCCAAGTCCCTGGCCAGGTAGGTGGAGGCATGGTTGAAGGCGGCGTTGTTGATTCCGTGGGTCATGGCCCCGTGATAGACCATGTGGCCTGCCACACCTGAGATGTTGATGATCCTGCCTGTGCCGTCTGAGGCGAGATGCGGTAGGAATGCCCTGATGGTTCTCAGCATGCCGATCAGCTTCACGTCGATGTCGCCGATCCAGTCAGCATCCTCCCAGAGGATCTGGCGGTCCAGCTTGCGCATCCGATGACCTGCGTTGTTGACGAGGATGTTGATCGTGCCGAAGGCTTCGGCAGCCTGCTCGGCTGCCGAGCTCACCGACTCGGGGTCGGTGACGTCAGCGGAGATCGGTACGACGCGGACGCCGGTCGCCTGGAGTTCCGAAGCCGTCTCGTCGAGAGCCTCCTTGCCGCGGGCCAGGAGTGCGAGATCGACGCCCTCAGCAGCCAGGCTGAACGCCACGGCCTTTCCGATGCCCATGCTCGCCCCTGTGATGGCAGCAGCGCGTCCTGTCAGTCCAAGGTCCATCTCCACCCTCAGAGCCGCCGACGATCCTAATGGGCAGGTTTCCGACTGTGACGGCGGACCCAGCGAACAGGCTCACCGCCTACCATCGGCTCGGAAGGGGTCCTATGGCGTCGACGGTGGTCCGTGCTTCGAGCTTCGAGTTCACCGTCGCTGGAGGGTCGCTTGCAGAGGGCTTGACGGTGGCGCTCATGGCGGGCCCTGAGCAGGGCTCGGTCCACCTGGAGGTGGCTCTGTCCCGTCTGGAGCCCGAAGGCCGCATCGCAGGCCACAGGCACTTCTACGAGGAGTCGTTCTACGTCCTTTCGGGCGAGGCAATGGTGAGCATCGACGGGCACGGTCACCACCTCGTCGCCAACGACTTCGGCTTCGTCCCCGCCGCCTTCGCTCATGCGTGGGCCAACGTGGGAACCGAGCCCGTCACCTGGTTCAGGATGAGGTCGCCGCAGCCTCGCCAGGTAGGGGCAACAGACGGCACGTTCGCAGCCGAGGGGCTCACGACGCCGACCGACGGTGCTTGGGTGGGCGATCAGCACCCTGCCGTGCCGTACGTCGGGCACTTCGCGGACGAGCACCTGCCCGCCCCCGGGCCCTTGGCGCTGCGCGGCTACCGAGGTCCGAATGTCAGGAACGCCTCGGTGTGGATGCTCGTGGACGAGTTCACGGGAGCTCTTCATCACACGATGTTCATCGTGCAGTTCCTGCCGGGCTCCACGACGCACCCCGCGGGCGACCACTTCCATCCCTTCGAGGAGGCCTACTACTTCCTGCAAGGGTCCGCGATCGCGTACCTGGACGGAAGCGCGCTGGAAGTGCGAGCAGGCGACCTCGTCTTCGCAGGCACCAACGCGCTGCACGGCTACGAGATGACGAGCGAGGAGCCTGGCCGCTGGATCGAGGGACAAGCGCCTGCTCCGACCGCTTCCGGGGCTTTCATCTTCCCGAGCCAGTGGGAATCGCACGGCGGACGGGGGGCTCGGTAGGGTTGGAGGGGAGGTAGTCCATCGAACCGTCCGTCGAGCAGATCCATGTCGATGGCAACGACCCACGGTGGAACATGCCGTACACGCCTGCCATCAAAGTCATGGGAGGCGCGCTCGTGTTCGTTTCGGGGGTCACGGCCGCGCCGATCTACCACTCACATCCGCACGTGACCGCAGAGTTCGATGACATCCCTGACGATGCAGGCGCCCAGGCCGAGCTGGCCATGCAGAACCTGGAAGCGGCCCTGTCGGCGGCGGGCGGAGCGCTCCGTGACGTCGTGCAGCTCATGCGCTTCATGGTGGACCAGGACCGGAACCAAGACGCCATCAACAGGGTGATGGCCGCCCGCCTGGGCGACCATCGGCCTGCCAGCACGTCGGTCGAGGTGGTGCGACTCGCCACCGATCCGAGGCTCGTCCTCGAGTTACAGGCCATCGCCGTGGTGTCCGACTGACGAAGGGAGTGCCGTGACCGCTCGACACGTCGTTCACAAGGCAGAAGAGGCCGTCTTCTCGGTTCCCGAGGCGTTCGAGGGGCACAGCAGAGGGTTCCGGCGGTGGGCCATGGTCGAGGACCTGCCTGCCGTCCACACGGGCTTCGGACTGTGCGAACTGGAAGGGTCAGGCCACATAGAAGCCCACGTCCACTCGTTCGAGGAGAGCTTCTACGTCCTGGAGGGGGAAGTGCTCTGTGAGACGCCGGAGGGCCTGGCTCGGTTGACGCCTGGCGACTACGGCGTGGTCCCTGTGGGAAGCCCTCATCGTTGGCACAACGAGCGCGGGGAGCCTGCCCGATGGGCGGAGATGTCGGCGCCTCAGCCGCGGCCAGGGTTCTCGGGTGACACGTTCTTCGTTCCGTGGGAAGTCGGACCCGCAACCGCGATACCTGTGGATCCTCGAGATCCGAGGACGCGCTACTTCGGGCACATCGAAGCGGCCAACATGGATCCGGAGCGACAGACCCAGGACATGCTGGCTGTCTCAGCAAGCATGCGGACCGCACTGCTCGTCTACAGCGGGATCACGGTGAAGATGATGGTGGACAGCGACCTGGGGGCGCATCTGTCGACCATGTTCATGGTCCAGTACGTGCCAGGCGGGCTGGCAGGAGCCCATGATCATCCGCTCGAGGAGACCTACCTGATCGTCGAGGGCGAGGTCGATGCGTACTTCGACGGGAACCACTACCGGATGAGAGTCGGGGACGTCGCCTTCGCGGGAGTCGGGTGCGTCCACGAGTTCTCCAACCCGACCGACGGCATCGTGCGGTGGCTCGAGACTCAGGCACCACAGCCTCCCGCTCGACACTCGTACCGCTTCGCCAGAGACTGGATCTACCTCGGAGAGGCTCTGTCCTGATCGGGCAGGCAGACCAGGCAGGCATCTATGGTTCGAGCAACAGAGGAGGCGGTCATGGCGGGCAGTGTGGTGGTCATCGGAGGCACGACCGGTATCGGCCCTGCGATCGCCAAGCATTACTCGGACCAGGGCAGGGAGGTCGTCATCTCAGGGAGGTCGGCTACGACCGCCAAGGAGGTGGCGGTCGATATAGGCGGCAAGACGTCTGGGATCGCCCTCGATCTCACCGAGCCCAAGGAGATCGCAGGCGCGCTCAGCACGGTGGGCGCTGTAGACCACCTCGTCGTGACTGCGGTCGACAGGGACGAGAACACCGTGCGCGAGTACAACATCGACGGCGCTCTGAATCTCATCACCCTCAAGCTGGTCGGCTATACCGAAGTCGTCCACGCTCTGCTCGATCGACTTGGCGACGACAGCTCGATCGTGCTGTTCGGTGGACTGGCGCGGGACCGTCCCTACCCTGGCTCAACGACCGTCACAACGGTCAATGGGGGGGTGACGGCCATGGTCCACACTCTTGCTGTGGAGCTGGCGCCGATTCGCGTCAACGCCATACACCCGGCGTTCGTCGGGGACAGTCCCTACTGGCTGGCGAAGCCTCCCGAGGTGCTGGAGGGGCACAGGAGCCGCACGCCGTTGGGTCGCCTGGTCACCACAGCCGAGATCGTCGACGCAGTGGCCTTTCTCCTCGAGAACGCTGCCGTCACCGGCGTCAACCTGAGAGTCGACGGAGGCTGGATGCTGAAGTGAAGAGGCGCTACTCCGGCTGGTAACCCCAGACGTCTGAAGCGACCTCGACGGTGCGAGCGAGCTTGCGCCACTCGTCCTCCTCGGTGAGTGCGTTCCCGTCGACGGTCGACGAGAACCCGCACTGGTGGCTGAGGCCGCACTGATCGAGATCGATGAATCGGGCAGCATCCTCCAGGCGCCGCTTGATGTCGTCTGCGTCCTCTACCTCCGGCCTCTTGGAGCTCATGAGCCCCAAGATCACCTTCTTGCCGGGAGGCACGTGTCGCAGGGGGGCGAAGCTCCCCGAGCGTTCGTCGTCGTACTCGAGGAAGAAAGCGTCCACCCCCATCTGGGAGAACAGGATCTCCGCCACCGGCTCGTAACCACCCATGGCCACCCAGGCGCTCTTGAAGTTGCCCCTGCACAGATGAATGGCGGCGGTCATACCCTCCGGCCTGTCGCGGAACGCGTCGTTGACCATGCGGGTGTACAGGTGGCTGAGCTCGTCAGGGTCGTCGCCCCTTGCGGCCGTCCTCGCTCGGATCTCAGGATCGCACAGGTAGGCGAGGTTGGTGTCGTCCATCTGTAGGTACGTACAGCCTCGCCTTCCCATGTCGGCGATCTCGTCTCCGAAGGTCGCACGGACGTCGTCGAGCCGCGGCT
>CAZKJJ010000009.1:0-19642 GCA_964553055.1 uncultured Acidimicrobiia bacterium | reverse complement strand
CTCGCCGGCATCCTGGTCAGGAGGAGCGACCCGGTCACCAGCCCGATCCCGAACACGGTGTTGACCCATCCAAGGGCCTCGATCCCCACATCCAGGACATCCCTGTAGAAGAGCGGCTCGAGCGCACCGAACGCCCCGAAGGCGAACCAGAGAGCGGTGCCCAAGAGAATGTAGAAGCGGAGCTGCCTGCTTCGGTAGCTGAACGCAAAGCCTGCTCGCAGCTCGCTGAGGGCGCCCTTGCGCTCCTCCCGCTCGACGCGGCGGATCCTCACCAGCGCCACCAGCGCCACCGCCACGAGAGAGGTCAGCGCATCCAGCACGAAGATCCAGTCCACGGACGCGAATGTGACGATCAGCGCGCCCAGGGCAGGGCCCGCCACGAAGGCGGTCATGCCCGCAGCCTCGAGCCGAGAGTTGATCACCTCGAGCTTGCTCGGATCGTCCGTCAGGTACGGCGCGAACGAGTTGACAGCGGTGAACACAGGTGCCTGAAAGAACCCGAGGAGGGCGGCGAACAGGGTCAGCTCCCCCATGTTGGTCGCCAGCAGGACCGAGAGGGTGGCAGGCACGAACAGGATCTCGCCTCCGATCATGACACGGCGGGGATCGAATCGGTCGACGAGCACGCCTGAGAGGGCGGATCCGATCAGAACCGAGATGCTCAGGGTCGCCATGAGCAAGGCCAGCTGGCCAGGCGTGGTGTCGAATTCGAATGCCGCCTTGCCCCAGATCCCGACGAAGAACGCGGCCTCGCCTCCCGTCCTCGAGATGAGGCGAGCCCCTGCAACGAGCGCGACGTTCCGGTCTTTGAGCATGGTCGGGTGGAGCGGACCTGCCGTTATAGCCGATCTGGGTGGGGTGCGGCGCCGTATTCGGTCACAAAAGAGCTGTCGCCGCTCGCGGCCGTATGCCATGCTTGCTCGCCTGATGGCCAGCATCGACGTCGACCGGCTCACGAAGATCTTCAAGGTGCCCGTTCGGGAGGCGGGTCTTGGAGAGTCCGTGCGCGCCATCTTCAGGCGTCAGCACACCGACGTGGTCGCCGTCGACGGCATATCGTTCACGCTGGAGCCGGCCGAGATCGTGGGATTCCTCGGACCGAACGGCGCAGGGAAGACCACCACTCTCAAGATGCTGTCCGGTCTGCTGTATCCGGATGGCGGTTCAGCGAGCGTGCTCGGCTACGTGCCAGAGCGGAGAGAGAAGAGCTTCCTTCAGAGGATCGCCCTGGTGATGGGCAACCGCAACTCCCTCCAGTGGGACCTCCCCGCCGCGGACTCGTTCGAGCTCAACCGGGCGATCTATCAGATACCGCAGGGCGACTTCATCAAGCGACGCGACGAGTTCGTCGAGCTTCTCGAGGTGGGGGACCTGATGACGAAACCCGTGAGGAACCTGTCACTGGGCGAGCGCATGAAGATGGAGATCATCGCTGCGCTGCTACACGGCCCGGATGTCCTCTTCCTGGACGAGCCGACGCTGGGGCTCGACATCACCATGCAGAAGCGCATCCGGCGCTTCGTGTCCTCGTACCGGCAGGAGTTCGGTGCCAGCGTCCTCTTGACGAGCCACTACATGGCGGACGTCGTGGCTCTCGCTGACCGGGTCATCGTCATCCACCACGGCCAGCTGCTCTACGACGGAGACCTCGCAAGCCTCTCCGATCGGTTTGCCACCCACAAGACGATCACGCTGACGACGGAGGGGACGATGCCCGATCTCTCCGTCTACGGCGAGGTCGTCGAAGCAGGGGGAGGCAAAGGCACGCTTCGTGTGGCGAGAAGTGCGGTCTCCGCGGTGGCGGCCCGCCTGCTCGCAGATGTGGCAGTCTCAGACCTGAGCATCGAGGACCCTCCGATCGAAGACGTCATCGAGCAGGCCTTCGCGCTCTCCGCAGAGGAGGTCAAGGCGGAGAGATCGTGAGGCGCCTGCTGGGCGTCTACGCAGCCGAGGCACGGATAGGGCTACAGAACCAGTTCCAGTACCGGGTCTCCGTGTTCTTCCAGCTTCTGGGGTTCCAGATCGAGCCCATCGTCTATCTGGTCGTCTGGACCACCGTCGCGGAGGCGGCAGGGCCGATCGGCGGCTACGACGTTGGCGACTTCACCGCCTACTACATCGTCTGGACACTGGTCAGGAACATGAACCTGGCCCTCACTCCCTACGTGTGGGACTGGTGGATCCAGCGGGGAAGGGTCTCGGATGCGCTCTTGAAGCCGGTGCACATCTTCCACAGGCAGCTGGCTTCTTTCGGGGGCATGAAGATCGTGTGGATCTTGCTGTGGGTCCCGATCGCCCTCGGCTTGTCGATCGCGTTCAAACCCAACCTCAGCCCAACGTGGTTCGAGGTCGGCACCTTCGCGATCGCGATCTGGGCCGGCTACGTCGTGAGGCACAGCATCCTGTTCGTAGTCGGGCTGCTCAGCTTCTGGACGACCAGGGCGTCTGCTGTGTTCGAGATCGTCGTTGCGCTCGAGCTGATCCTGTCAGGAAGGCTCGTGCCGCTCTCCGTCATGCCGGAGTGGGTCCAGACAGTCGCTGACTTCCTGCCTTTCCAGTGGACCTTTCAGTTCCCGATCGAGGTTCTCATCGGGAAACTCGACAACACGGAGATCCTGCTCGGACTTGTGGCACAGGTCGTCTGGATCGCGATCCTGGGAGGTGCTACCGCCCTCGTGTGGAGGAGGGCGATCAGGCGCTACACGGCGGTGGGATCGTGAGGGGGCCTCGGTTGGCGTGGATCCACTTCAAGGTCGGCGCCATGTACGAGATGCAGTACAGGGCCAACTTCGTGGTCCAGCTGATCCACTCCGGGCTGGCGTTGGCGACCGGCTTGATCGCTATCAGCCTGGTGTTCGCCTACACGACGGACCTCGACGGCTGGTCAAAGGCAGAGCTCCTCGCCGTCATGGGCGTTCACATCCTTCTGTCTGGGGTGCTGAGGACATGGGTCCAGCCAAACATGCAGAGGGTCATGTGGCAGGTCGAGGAGGGGGAGTTCGACTTCGTACTCACCAGGCCGGTGGACGCTCAGCTGTTGGTGAGCGTGCGCCACCTCCAGTTCTGGCAGCTGGTGGACGTGATCGTGGGTGCCGTCGTCATCCTCTGGGCTGTGTCGCTGCTGGGCTCCGAGGTCGGGCTGTGGGAGCCGTTCGCCTTCGTCATCTTGCTGCTCTGCGGAGGGGTGATCCTCTACTGCCTCTGGTTGATGATCACGACGACGGCGTTCAAGTGGGTCCGCGTCGAGGAGATGACCCAGCTGATGGACGGCATCTATCAGACCGGCCGTTGGCCTGTCGGCATCTACCCTTCCTGGCTTCGTATCTCGCTCACGTTCGTCGTGCCGCTGGCGTTCGCCATCACGGTGCCCGCGGGCGCGCTCTCCGGGAGGCTGACGCCTGCCGCGCTGGCGCTCACGTTGCTGGTCACCGGCGTGCTCGTGATCGTCGCCAGGGCGGTTTGGCAGTACGGCTTGCGCTTCTATTCGGGGGCCTCGGCGTAGACACGTCTAGTGCGGTCGGCCCTGGGCACATCGCCGTCGCCCGTCTCGCCACGATCCCGCATGCGCGCTTGAATCTCCCGCCAAGATGAACGACCTGGAGCGGTTCTGCCTTGCTGTACCCAAGGCCGAGCTGCACGTCCACATCGAGGGAACACTCGAGCCGGAGCTGATGTTCGAGCTGGCAGCTCGAAACCGCTTGAGTATCCCGTACGACACTCCAGAGGAGATCCGCGCCGCCTACGGCTTCCGGGACCTGCAGTCGTTCCTTGACATCTACTACCAGGGGGCGGCGGTCCTCAGAACGGAGCAGGACTTCTTCGATCTGATGAGGGCCTACCTGGAGCGAGCCGAAGCGCAAGGCGTGAGGAGGGCGGAGATCTTCTTCGATCCACAGGCGCACACCGCGCGCGGGGTCGGCTTCGAGGTGTTCATGCGCGGCCTGGCCCGAGGCATCGAATTCGGGCGTGAGGTCCTCGGCATGTCCACCGACCTGATCCTGTGTTTCCTCAGGCACCTCTCGGGAGAGGCAGCCGTTGCGACGCTCGAGAAGGCGCTCGCCTACCGCGACTGGTTCGTCGGAGTTGGACTCGACTCGAGCGAGGTCGGGAATCCTCCTGAGCGGTTCGAAGAGGCGTTTCGTCTCGCCAGAGCGGAGGGCCTCCACTCGGTAGCTCACGCAGGGGAGGAAGGCCCGGCCTCATACATCGTGGGTGCTCTGGACGTGCTCGGGGCGGAGAGGATCGACCACGGCGTCAGGGCCATCGAGGATCCCGACCTCGTCGATCGCCTGGTGCGGGAAGGTGTCCCGCTCACCGTGTGTCCGCTCTCGAACGTCAAGCTGCGCGTGTTCGAGACGCTCGCGGAGCACAATCTGGCCACCCTGCTGCGGGGAGGCGTCAAAGTGACGATCAACTCGGATGACCCCGCCTACTTCGGCGGCTACCTGGCCGACAACTACATTGCCACGGCCGAGGCCCTGGGCCTGTCCCAGAAGGAGATCGTCGCCATCGCCCGCAACTCCTTCGAGGCTGCCTTTCTCGCCGAGGACGTGCGGGCAGGCTACCTCGCCGAGCTGGATGGGTTTCTCGCCGGGTTTCGTATCAATGGACACCGAGGCCTCGATTGACACGAAACCGCCTTACCTCGCCGAGGATCCACAGAGAGTGATCTTCTCACCACTTACCGTGTTGGAAACGGCGCAGGGCCCGGTATCCTGGTAGCGGGCATGCGGGCATTGAGGATCCTCGGTTGGACGATGGTGTGGAGCGGTGCGCTCATCGTGGCGTTCCTCGCCTATCAACTCTTCGGCACCGGCTTCTTCACGGCCAGAGCACAGGACAGCGCTCAGGCTGCCTTCGAAGTCCGGATCGCGACCGATGAGCTCGCAGAACCCATTCCCTTCGTGGAGGCAGAACCCATTCCCTTCGTGGAGGACGACCCGACGATCGGGTCGCCTCCCCCCGCAGACGAGCCGACGGTCACCCTCCCTTCGCTCTACCCCGAGGAAGCCCCCGACGTCGGTGAACCGGTAGGTCGCCTCACGATCGCCAGGATCAGCGCCGACCACGTGCTTCTGGAGGGAGTCGACAGGGCCACCCTCAAGGGCGGGCCCGGCCACATGCCTTGGACGCCGCTACCAGGTCAGCCGGGCAACGCCGTCATCAGCGGGCACCGCACCACCTATGGCGCGCCTTTCTTCGATCTCGACCAGGTGACGCTCGGTGATCTCATCGAAGTGGAGACGCTGCGCGGCATCCACGTCTTCGAGGTGCGGGAGACGCTGATCGTCTCTCCGAGCGACGTCTGGGTCACGGAGCCAAGGCCAGGGGCGTGGCTGACGCTGACGACCTGCAATCCGAGGTTCTCGGCCCGCCAGCGGCTGATCGTCGTCGCCGAGCTGGTGGAAGGACCGAACTTCGAGTACATCCAGCTACAGCAGGCCAGCAGAAGGGAGGCGACGTGATCCGCCAGATCGTCCTTTCGATACCGAGGCTGCTCCGCTACCTCCTGTTCGTGGTCGTCGTCTTCGTCGCGCTCGCGGGCCTCATCCTCTTGTTCGAGTACGCGGGAGGCATCATCGACACGGGCGGCGTCGTGGGCGAGTGACCGCCCACGAGCTCGGAGTATGCCGCCTCTCGGGGAGCGGGGAATTGCCTTGGCCGGCCGTCAGCCCTCAGCGCTGATCCCGAGATCCTGTTCCAGCAACGCCTCCAGCCAAGCCGCCCGGACAGCCCCGATGAAGACCCTGACGATCGTCCCGTCCGAGCCGATGATCCAGGTTTGCGGTAGCCGCGTGATGCCGTAGGCCGTTGCCACGGTCTCGGTCTCGTCCCATCCGATCGGATAGGGGACGTCGAACTCCTCGACGAAGGCGATGGCGTCCTCCTTCGTGTCCGGGAACTGGATCGTGGGCGTCCCGACGCCTACGAACAGCACCTCGGGCGTGGCGTTCGACACCTCGATGAACTCTGGCGTCTCCTCTCTACATGGAGGGCAGCTCGGCGCCCAGAAGTTGAGCACCACCGGCCGCCCATCCTGCGCCAAGTGCCGGTCGAGGCTGAACGTCCTGAAGTCGAGCAGCTCCAAGGTGAGATCAGGTGCAGGCAGCCCCGTCATCGGGCCGGTGGGCAGCGCTGCCAACGTCTCCGGCAGGGTCTGTGCCTCCCGCAGCTCCTCGGCGTTGGTGAACGCGGATCGCACCACCAGCCCTATCCCCACACCAAAGACGATCACCGTCACGAACATGAGCGTCAGACGCCCACCTCTCGGAGGTAGCGGGTCGGGAGTACGTGTGGCGGTCTCGCTATCGGTCATCTCCGGTCCCCGAAGTAGCGTACAGGGGGGCGCTACCTAGGAACGACACCCGTGAGCATCTTCGGCCGCAGCAGGCACCATCTCCAGGCCAGGGGCATCTCGCCGGACCGGCTTCCTCCTGGGCAGTACCACACTGAGCGTTGGCCGGTGCTGCACGCCGGCATCGTTCCCGACGTGGATCTCACCACGTGGGACTTCACCGTCGACGGGCTCGTGGGTTCGGAGGTGACCTGGTCCTACGACGAGTTCTTGGCGCTCGGCTCCGAGACCCGGACCGCCGACATCCACTGCGTCACGAAGTGGTCGCTGTTCGACGCCGAGTTCGAGGGTGTGCCGACGAGGCGCGTGCTCGAGCTCGTCGAAGTTGCCTCAGGCGCAACGCACGTGCTGGTGAGGGCCGAGCACGGCTTCACAGCCAACCTCCCTCTCGAGGACTTCTCGAGAGACGAGAACCTCTTCGCTCACCGCTTCGGAGGCGAGGCGCTGACACGAGACCACGGATGGCCGCTGCGGCTCGTCGTGCCGCACCTCTACTTCTGGAAGTCGGTCAAGTGGGTGAGGGGCTTCACGTTGCTCGATGCCGACCAGCCAGGGTTCTGGGAGCGCAACGGCTACCACATGTATGGAGATCCTTGGCTGGAGCAGCGCTACTGGGGCGACTGACGCGTCTCGGTCGTCAGATGGAGTAGGCGACTCCTGGCTCGCCGATATCGATGATCCCCTGCCACTCTGAGGGGTGGCGGAAGGGGGGATTCAGTCCGGTGAGCAGCGCATAGCCATACGTCAGGGCCTCCACATCGCTGTCGGGGATCGTCAAGAGTCGGAAGACGATCGGACCCCCCGGCCCGGCGGGCGTGGTGGGGACATGAAGCGGCGTGTCCATCAGCGCCCATGCGATGATCTCCGAAGCGTGCTCGGTTCCGCGCTGGTCCCACGCGAGGTTCCTGTCGTCCCATGACCTGAGCTGGCGGACTTCCAGGAAGGTCTCCCTGAGCTCCTCGGTCAGCCGCGTATCAGTCCAGGCGTGCGCCAGCTCGTGCAGCATGGTTCGTTTCTGGGCAACGCACATGAAGAGGCTTCGGGTCTGCGGGTGGTAGAGCCCCTGCCTTCCCCCGCAGTCCAGCGTGCTCGACTGGAAGTGGATGTCGAGCTCGGGCAGATGGAGGCCGGCCGCCGAGAACCTCCCGAGCGCCCAATCGACGAGCTCGGCCTGTGCGGAGGAGTGAGCTGAGGGACCGGCAGCCTCGGGGCTGACGAGGTACCTGCTGAGGAGCCCTTCTCCAGCCGGACCCTGCTGTGCCTCGGCGGTGAGGGCAGAGGGAACGGGCTCAACGGAAGGCTTCTCGGAGCTGGTGCCGGTGGCTGTCGCGGCGAATGCCGCAGCTGTCACCAGCGCCAACGCTGCCGCGCTCGTTCGGCGCCCCATCACCGACACCAACCATACGAGACGGCACTTGCACGCGCCTTGCAGAGTGGAAAGAAGGCAAGCACCTGGTAAGAGCTCCGAGGCACGCTCCCCGGAAGCGTTCAGAAGGAGCCGTTCGAGTCATGACCGACCTACTCGGGATCGAGAACCATCTCCTGGGTAGAGTCATCGCCGCAGTGGATGTTCGCTTGCTCGGGCCACTCCAGGTGCTGGACTCGACAGGTGGCGAGGTGAGCATCCCAGGGCCACGGCCGAGAGGGCTCTTGGCAATGCTTGCCCTCCATGCTCCGGATGCCTTGTCGTCCGACCGTCTGGTCGAGGAGCTCTGGGGTGGGGAGAGCGTGAAGGACCCCGAGGCGTCCCTTCACGTGGCCGTGTCGAGGCTGCGGGGGGCGATCGGCGAGAGAGCCGTAGAGACCGTCTCAGGGGGCTACCGACTCGGCATCCCCTCTTCCAACTGCGACATCGAGCGGTTCCGGAGGCACGCGCAGCGAGGCAGGCAGCTCCTCACGCTCGGTCAGCCAGCCAAAGCGGCCGAGGGATTCCGGCACGCCCTCGCGCAGTGGCACGGGGATCCACTGACGGACCTGACGCAGTTCGAGTTTGCAGAGCGGGCTGCGCGGCAGTTGGAGGAGGAGCGCCTCGGAGTGGTGGAGTCCCTCATGGAATCCGAGCTCGCATCCGGCAACCACGATCTGGTCGTCGGTGAGCTCTCGGGCCTGGTCGACTCTTTCCCGTTCCGGGAGCAGCTGTGGGGTCAGCTCATGCTGGCTCTGTATCGGGCGGGGCGCCAGGCGGAGGCCCTGCGCACGTATGGACAGGTGAGGCGTATGCTCGGCGAGGAGCTGGGCATCGAACCTTCGGTTGCGCTCTCTGACCTCGAAGAGCGCATCTTGCTCCACGATCCTGCCCTCGAGGAGCTGCACGTGCCCCAGAGCGCGGCACTGCAGGAGGAGCCAGAGCTTCTGAACTTCGCGGCAGGGGAGCTGATTGTCTCGGAAGGCGCCCCGGCCGACGCCGTGTACTGGATCGAGTCAGGAGAAGTCGAGGTCTTCAAGACGACCTCTGAAGGAGATACGCAGGTTCTCGCTGAGCTCGGCCCTGGCCGCTACTTCGGTGAGCTCGCTTCGTTGCTGGGAACAGGCAGGACGGCCTCCGTCAGGGCAGCCCGGCCGACCACGGTGTCCGTCCACACCGCGGACAGCTTCCGGGCCAGGCTCGGCACCGAACGGGCCAAGGATCAAGAGGATCCCGTGCCCTCCGATGCCATACGTGACCTGATGAGGGTCGGGCAGTATCTGGAGGCCTACGACTTAGCCCACTCGGTGCTCGAGAGGGGCGTCGTCGATCCCGAGGTGAGGTACCTGGCAGTCCTCTCCCTGGCCCGGGCAGGCTCGGTGGCGCAGGCGAGGCGTCGCTACGACGCCCTGGGGCTTGCCACCGTGGACATCAACGCGCTGTCGCCAAGGCTCGGAGAGGACATCGCCGCCCTGAAGGCGCGACTCGACAAGGACATGGCTCTCCGGAGCGACGATGAGGAGCGGGAAGGGTGGGCGCGGCGTTCTGCCGAAGCTGCCGAAGAAGCGTTCGTGAGGTATCCATCCGCCTACCTGGCCGTCAACGCCGCAACGATGTGGCTGGTGGCCGGCGACGTCGAGCGGTCTCACAGATCCGCAGAAGCCGCTCTCGGCGCCCTCTCCGAACAGGCGCAACTAGGCAGGGACGATCGTTACTGGGAGTCCGCGAGTGAGGCAGAGGCGTCCTTGATCCTCGGCGAGACAGAGCGGGCGCAGGATGCGCTTGGGAGGGCAGCCGCAGACAGTGAGGGCAACTACGCCTCCCGGGCTGTGACGCTCAAACAGCTTCGGTTGGTTTGCGAGCTGGTAGGAGCTGACGAAGGCGTCCTCGGTCCCATCGCCAACCCCGCCGTTGTCCACTATTGCGGGCATCGCGTGCTGCCCGAGGGTGAGGAAGGTCGCTTCCCTGCCGGGGACGAGCCTGCCGTCTCGGCGAGCCTGGGGAAGACATTCGACGAGCTCGGCGCTGGGTTCGGCTTCGGCTCCCTAGCCGCCGGCTCTGACATCCTGGCTGCCGAAGCTCTTCTCGAAAGGAACGCCGAGCTTCACGTCGTGCTCCCTTTCGAGCGTGATGAGTTCGTCAGAGCCTCCGTCGCTCCTGCAGGGCACCGGTGGGTCGAGAGGTTCGAGCGGTGCCTCGCGGCGGCCGAACACGTCACGACGGCCATTCCAGGCGAGTACTTGGAGGACCCGGTGCTGTTCGATTTCTGCTCTCGCATCGCCATGGGAGATGCCCTGATCAGAGCCCGTTTCCTGGAGGCCCCAGCCCACCAGGTCGCGGTCTGGGACGGGATCGTCACGGACGGCGCCGCGGGCACGTCGGTGGACGTGAGCCGCTGGAAGGCGGCAGGCCTTCCCACGACCGTGATCCGGATCGAGGCAGGATCCGTCCCACGCCCTTCCGAGCCACTCGAAGGGGTTCGAAGGATTCGGGGGATCGTGTTCGGGGACTTCGCAGGCTTCTCCACGTTGTCAGACGCCCAGCTCGTGGTGTTCCAGGACCGCGTCATGCTGGGGCTGGCCGAGGCAACGGAGCCCTTCGAAGAGCATCTGCTGTCTGGCAGGACATGGGGTGACAGCGTTTACTTCGTCTTCGACGATGTGGTGGCTGCGGCGGAGTGCGCTCTTTCGATCCAAGAAACGATTCAGGGTATGGACTTCTCGCATCTCGGGCTCCCGACCCTGAGGGGCATGCGGGTCGCCGCGCACGCGGCGCCGGTCTTCGACGGGCAGGACCCGATCTCGGGAGGCAGGCTCTTCTTCGGCTCGGGCGTGACCCAGACGGCTCGAATCGAGCCCAGGACCCCCGAAGGCGAGATCTACACGACGCATCCGTTTGCGGCCCTGGCAGTGCTCTCAGGCGACCGGTCGTACGAGTGTCAATACGTGGGGACACTGCCGACGGCCAAGGGCTACGGGAAGCTGCCGCTCTACACGCTCAGACGCAGGCAGTAGCGGGTTTCCGGTCAATCTCAGACCCCGCATAGGGGTCTGAGATTGACACGAAAGGTTCCGAGCACGCCATAATGAGGCCACCCCCTGAGGAGCATCGATGGAAGTCACGCTGCGCGCTGAGACCGGCAGAGCGACAGGGAGCCGAGCATCCCGTCGGCTGCGCCGCGCAGGCAAAGTCCCTGCGGTCGTCTACGGAAGGGACAGTGAGGTAGTACCGGTGGCTGTGGACGCCCACGACCTGTACGTGGCGCTTCACACCGAGGCCGGTGTGAACGCCATCATCAACCTCGACGTCGAAGGGGGAGAGACCTACACGACCCTCGCCCGTGAGATACGCCGCCACCCCTGGAAGGGGACCATCGACCACGTCGACTTCATCAACGTCTCCCTCACCGAGAAGGTCGTCGCGGAGGTCGCCATCCACTTCGAAGGAACGCCAATCGGGGTTGCGGAAGAGGGGGGCATCACGTCGACGATCAGCACGACGGTGCAGGTCGAGGCGCTCCCCGGCGACATCCCGCCTTCGATCCCCCTCGACATCTCAGGGCTCGGTGTCGGAGAAGGCGTCCGTGTGTCGGACCTCCCCGCCATCGAGGGCGTGGAGTACCTCGCTGACCCAGACATGCTGCTCCTCACCGTGACGCTGCCCGCGGCCGAGATCGAAGAGGAAGTCGAAGAGGAGCTCGTCGAGGGCGAGGAGGCACTCGAGGCGGAGGAGAAGGCTGCTGAGGCACCGGCGGCAGAGGCGGTCGAGGAGCCCGAAGGCGAGTCAGAGTAAGGCCCGCTGATGCTGGTCGTGGTGGGCCTCCGCAACCCCGAGCCCGAGTATCGAGGTACCAGGCACAACGTCGGAGCCGAGGTTGGCGCAGTGGTGGCCGGCCGTGTGGGAGTTCCCTTCAGGAGCCGTCCCCGACGCGTTCGATGTGAGATCGCGGAAGGCTGGATCGGCTCTGAGCGGATCATCGTCGCCCTTCCGAAGTCCAACATGAACGTCACAGGCCCGCCCGTTGCTTCCTTGCTCGCCTACTTCCAGGCTTCGCCCGAGGACCTGCTGGTTTGTCATGATGACATCGACCTCGACTTCGGGCGGCTGCGGCTCAGCTTCGGAAGGGGGAGCGGGGGCCACAACGGCGTCGAGTCGGTGCTCGGCGCGCTCGGCACGCAGAGCTTCTACCGGCTCAAAGTGGGTGTCGGGAGGCCTCCCGGCAGGATGGACCCGGCGGACTACGTGCTGCGCCGGTTCACCAAGGCGGAGCGGGACGAGGTAGACGTGCTCGTCGAGGAAGCCGCGGACGTCGTGGAGCTCTTCACGAACGACCGTGAGGCGGCCGTCCAACTGGCAGGCAGGCGGAGGATCCCCCCCGCCTGAAGCCTCCGAGCCCGGCGCCGGGCGCTGGGGTACGCTGAGGGCCTTCGACCAAGGAGCGGGCCGTCTCTCTCCCGGATGCCCTCGGACTGGGCAGGATCCTCGTGATCCCGGTGATCATGGCGCTCATCGTCGTCGACGGCGCGTTCGCGTCATCCTGGACCCTCGCCGCGATCCTCTTCGCGGCGGCTGCGGGAACCGACATCCTGGATGGGCTGCTCGCACGCCGCTGGAACATCACGACGATCCTCGGCGGATTCATCGACTCGACCGCAGACAAGCTGCTGACAGCGGGCTCGCTCCTGGCGCTCCTCGTCGTGGGCCGCGCTTCGGTGTGGGTGGCGTTCATCATCATCGGCCGCGAGATCATCGTCACGGCGATCCGAGGCATCGTCGCCCTGAGGGGCGCGATCGTGCCACCCTCCGTCTGGGGAAAGGCGAAGACAGCAGCCCAGTTCGTAGCCATCTTCCTAGCCATCCTCCGACTCTCCGATCCTGTCGGCCCGTACTACTTGGACCAGTACATGATGTGGCTGGCTGCGGTCGTCACGATCGCCTCCGGTTACCAGTACGCGAGGAGCTTCTGGGCCGTGCTCAGGTCCGTTGACCGACAACAGGCCTAGCTCTGGAGCATCCTGGGATGCTGCAGCCACAGCAGTCGGCCTGCCCCAGGCTCGACAGCCGGCCAGCTCTCGAGGTCGATGCCCGCCATCGCGGCCGTTGGCATCCCTATCGACCCGCCTCCCAGTAGCTGCGACGCCAGCTCGGACCAGGTGGGCTCATGGCCTACCAACACGAGCGTCGCCGTACTATCAGGCTCGGACCGGAGGATGGCCAGCACCGCGGCCGGTGACACTCCGTAGAGGTCGTCTCGGCTCTCGATGGGGCATCTCCAGGCGCCTGCTTCCGCGGCGATCCTGAGTGTCTCCCTGGCTCTCCTCGCCGAGGATGTGGCAGCCCTGTCGGGGACCCGGTCAGCCGCCGTCAGCCAGGCTCCCATCGCCGCGGCTGCCCTCTTCCCTCTCTTGGCGAGCGGCCGTTCGTGGTCCGACGCGTATTCGGCATCCCAGTCAGACTTGCCATGACGGAAGAGAACGAGCAGCGGCACGACGCCAAGCTACTGCCTCTCCGGAGGCGCGAGAGCACGGCAGCTGCGAGCCTTCAAGCAGGTTCTGAGCCTCAACGGCTCGTTTGCCGCCCGCGTTCTCCGGGGCGCTTGAATAGCACCATCGCCGAGTGCCGATAGCAGAGCATGGCGGCCGTCCTCGAGCCGCTGGCAGCACAGTGGAGCACCATTGACCTGCCGCACCCCCCGGGGCGAATGGTCGTCCCGCCAGCCGCGCGCGCCTTCTTCGTGATCGGTTTGGCGCAGCGAGCGCCAGGGGTGCTGCTCGTGGTGACGTCGGCGGAGCGGGACGCGTCCGAGCTCGTCGACGACATCTCGCTGTTCACCGAACGCGTCACCCTGCTCCCAGCCTGGGAGACGCTCCCTTTCGAGCACGTGTCCCCAAACGTCGGGACCATGGCCAGGCGAGCCAAAGCCAGGCATCTCCTCCACCTGAACCAGCCGGGGACGATCATCGTCGCTGCCGCCAGGGCCATGACGCAGCGCCTCAGCCCTTCACCTGTCGACCCGATCGTCGTGAGGACGGGAGAGGAGATCCCGTTCTCCGAGCTCGTGGAGAGGATGGCAGAGGCCGGCTACCACCGAACCGATCGCGTCGAGGCCAGAGGCGAGTTCTCGGTGCGGGGAGGCATCATCGACATCGGCCCTGCGGAAGCGGATGCCGCGTATCGATTGGAGTTCTGGGGAGACGAGGTCACCGAGATACGACGCTTCTCGGTGGCGACCCAACGGTCCTTCGATCGGGTCGAGGAGGCGATCGCCTACCCGGCGCGAGAGCTGCGTCCGAGTCCTGAGATCGCTGAGACGGCACAGGACCTCATGCGGTCGGAAGCGTGGGCCTCGTCGACATGGGAACGCTTCTCCGAGGGAATGTTCTTCGCGGGCATGGAGTCCTGGCTCCCGTGGCTCGCTCCGACAGCCAACCTCGAAGCCGACAGACCGCAGGGGTCCTGGACGGTCGCCTTCGACAGCGCGCGGATCAAAGCCAGGACGGAGGAGCTGATCGAAGAGGAGCAAGCCCTGGCATCGGCACTCGCCGTCACCTGGGGGGAGGCGGCGCCGCAGGCGGGCGACCATCCTGCGCTGTACATCGAACCTGCTCTCGATGGCGTGCTCGCATGTCCACCTGTCCCGACGGGCCCAGGTGACTCTGTGATCGAGGTGCGGGGACTGGATGCCATCGCAGGCGACGCCGGCTCGGTTGCCAAGGGGATCGCCACGTGGCTGCAACGAGACGTCTCGGTCGTCGTGGCGATGGACGGCAAGCCTGCTGCAGACAGGGTGGCGGCGGCGTTGCGCGAGGCAGGCCTCGACCTCCCCCGCAGGGAACGGCTCGGCGTGGTCGCCTCCGCAGTCGTTCCTGTCGGGATCCATAGGGGCTTCGTGTTGGAGGCCCTTTCTTTGGGCGTAGTCGGGGAGCAAGAGGTGGCAGGAAGGCGCCGGTCGCATCGGCCTGTGGGAAGGCGGCTCGAGTCTCCTGAGACGTACCGGGACCTCACGGCAGGGGACTACGTGGTACACCACCGGCACGGAATCGGTCGGTTCGAGGGCCTTGTGACCCGGACCGTCGCAGATGTCGAGCGGGACTACCTGGTCATCGCCTACGCGGGAGAGGACAAGCTCTATGTGCCGACCGACCAACTGGCGGCCGTCAGGAGGTACGTGGGCGGCGAGACCCCTCGTGTCTCTCGAATGGGTGGCTCCGACTGGTCGGCGGTGCGAGGCAGGGTGCGAACCGCGGTTGCCTCGGTCGCTCAGCACGTGGTCGCACTCCACAGGGCAAGGGCGTCCGCCACCGGGCACGCCTTCGCGCCCGACATGCCCTGGCAGCAGGAGCTGGAGGCCTCCTTTCCCTTCGAGGAGACGCCCGATCAGTTGCAGGCTGTGATCGATGTGAAGGAGGACATGGAGTCCGACCAGCCGATGGACCGCCTCATCTTCGGAGATGTCGGGTTCGGTAAGACGGAAGTGGCCATCAGGGCTGCCTTCAAGTCCGTTGCCGACGGGAGGCAGGTGGCTGTCCTGGTGCCGACCACCCTGCTCGCACAGCAACATCTTCAGACGTTCACCGAGCGGCTCGGAGGCCTGCCGGTGAGAGTGGAGATGCTGAGTCGCTTCCTGACCAGGCGCCAGCAGCGAGAGGTCCTGAACGGTCTCGCATCCGGGAACGTCGACATCGTCATTGCCACGCATCGGCTCCTTTCCGAGGATGTTCGTCTCAAGGACCTCGGACTCCTGATCGTCGATGAGGAGCAGCGGTTCGGTGTGTCCGCCAAGGACAAGCTGAAGCAGCTGCGGGTCGGCGTCGACGTGTTGACGCTCACGGCCACCCCGATCCCGAGAACCCTGGAGATGGCTCTCGTGGGCATCAGGGACGTCAGTCACATCCGGACGCCTCCCGAGGACCGCCATCCGATCCTGACCTATGTCGGCCCGCACGACGAGCAGGCGGTGTCCGCAGCCATCAGGAGGGAGCTCCTCAGGGAAGGCCAGGTGTTCTACGTGCACAACAGGGTGCAGTCCATCGAGCGAGCAGTCGCCAGGCTGCAAGGGTTGGTGCCTCACGCCAGGTACGCCGTTGCCCACGGGCAGATGAACGAGGCACAACTCGAGCAGGTCATGCTCGACTTCTGGTCGAGGCAGTACGACGTGCTCGTGGCGACCACGATCATCGAGTCGGGCCTCGACCTGCCTCAGGTCAACACGCTCATCGTCGAACGCGCAGACCTTCTCGGTCTGGCACAGCTCTATCAGCTCAGAGGGAGGGTCGGCAGGTCAGCCGAGCGCGCCTATGCGTATCTGTTCCATCCCGAGGGTGAGCGAATCTCAGAAGAGGCGTACCAGCGCCTCGAGGCGATAGGTGAGGCAGCACAGCTCGGTGCTGGGTTCCAGCTCGCCACGCGAGACCTGGAGATCAGGGGCGCTGGGAGCATTCTCGGAGAGGTGCAGTCAGGTCACATCGCAGCAGTCGGCTTCGACCTCTACGTCGACTTGGTGGCGGAGGCCGTTGGCCAGTTGGAAGGTCGGCAGCAGACGGCGGACAGCAGACCCGAGGTGCGGATCGACCTTCCCATCGACGCCCACCTGCCGCAGGGCTACGTCACAGAACAGGCGTCGCGACTCGAGGCCTATCGGAGGCTGGCATCTGCTGACTCCCTCAGCGAGGTGGAGGACGTGAGACAGGAGTGGGAAGACCGGTTCGGCCCACTTCCCCCCGAGGCCGAGAGCCTCCTCGAGGTGGCCCGCCTACGCGACGAAGCAGTCAGGATCGGAATCGAGGAGATCATCCTGTTGCGTCACGAGGTGCGGCTCAGGCCTGTAGATCTTTCGGCATCCCAGGAGGTCAGGCTGGAGCGGCTGGCGCCGCGGGCCGTCCTCAGACCGGCTGAGAGCGCTGTGTTCATACCAGCTCCTCCGCAGGGCGAGACGATCGCCTTCCTGCTGGAGTTTCTCCGGACGATGTGGCCGTCCACAGGTAGCTGAAGACGCTGCCTAGCATTGTCCGATCGTGGCAGGAACCCCCCTTCGCAGGCTCGTGGCCGTCGCCGTGGCCTTGAGCCTGGCCGCGGCCGCGTGCACTGAGGAGACGGAGCCCACCATCCCTACCCCGTCTGACCAAGTGACCGAGACTGCGGCGAGCCAACAGCCAGTCGATCAGCTCGTAGCCACGGTCAACGGCGTCGAGATTCCCATGAGCCGTATCAGCCCCCTGCATCCGTTTCGGCTCGACGCCGTGCCCGAGGACGTCCTGGCGGGACTCATCCGCGACGTGATCGTCCAGGAGATCGTGCTCCAAGCAGCCGCCCAGGAGTTCGGTGTCATCAGGGACGAGGCACTGGTCGAAGCCGAGTTCGAGAAGCTGAGGGTCGACATCGAAGAGAGGCTGGGCATTCAGTACGAGACCTATCTCGAGACGCAGGGACGAACGGATCGAGCGATGCACGAGATCGCCTTTCAGTCTGCGCTGCGCGCCCAGGTGATGGAGGCTCTCGGCTCCGACCTACCCACCCTTGAGGGCGAGGAGCTTCAGGCCCAATACGAGATCCAGCTTCCGTTTCTCACACAGATCTGCATGTCGCGCGTGATGCTGGAGTCTCGGGAGGGCGCGCAAGCCGTGATAGACCGCCTCGCCGCAGGCGAGGACTTCGCGGCTGTGGCGGCAGAGACGTCGATCGAACCGGGCGCAGACCAGAGCGGTGGCGACCTGGGATGCGTTCCCAGCGTGGCTCTGCAGACCGAGATCGCAGAGGCGGCGATGGAAGGGCCGATCGACGAGCCGATAGGCCCCATCGAGACCGCCATCGGGTTCCAGGTCCTGCTGGTCGCTTCGACGTTCGTGCCGACACTGGAGGAAGCCGTTCCCCTCATTGAGGCAGGGCGCTTCAATCAGCTCTCGGTCGAGTTCGGTCAGTGGGTACAGCAGCGTGTCGGGGAAGCGGAGGTGAACGTCGAGCCGAGCTTCGGTACCTGGACGCTGCTGCCCAGTCCGGGGGTCACGCCTCCGCAGGGATGACCGCAGACGTCACAGTCGTGGGCCTCGGGCCGAGCGGCTGGTCTGACGTTCCCCAGGAGACCCGAGAGCTACTGGCAGACCCGGTGAACAGGGTGATCGTCAGGACGCTCGAGCATCCCGCCGCGGCGCATCTGGCTCGGATCAGAGAGGTCGTCTCTGCCGACTCTCTCTACGAAGGTTCCGAGACGTTCGATCAGGTGTACGAGGAGTTGGCCGATCTGGTCGCAGTCGAGGCACGAGCAGGCAGGAATGTCGTCCTGGCGCTGCCTGGAAGCCCCTGGGTGGGCGAGCGAACAACCCGCCTGGTGATCGACCGGGCGGCGGAGGCAGGGCTCACCTGTCGGGTCATCGCAGCCGAGTCGTTCCTCGAAGCCGCCTGGAAGGCGCTTCCACTGGATCCACTCGAGCGTGGCGTCAAGGTGATCGATGGAAGGAACCTCCCCAGAACCCTGGATCTCGGAGTTCCGACGTTGATCTGCCAGGTTGACCTGCCAGTGGTGCTCTCCGAGGTGACCGGAGCCCTGACCAGGCACCTTCCTCCTGACACCGTCGTCAAGGTCCTCCATGATCTGGGAGGTCAGCACGAACAGGTCGAGACCGTCGGCTTGGCGGACCTCGCTGGGATCCCGGTGGGACCGCGCACCACACTCTTCGTCGATGCGCCGCTCGTGGGCTGGGGAGGGCTGGTCGAGACGATGCGAAGGCTTCGGGCCGAGTGTCCGTGGGATGCTCGCCAGACCCACGAGTCGCTGGTGCCGCACATCGTCGAGGAGACGTTCGAGCTGGTCGATTCCATTGCTGCCCTTTCCCACACCAAGGACCCTGGAGAAGGAGCCTTCGGCGATCTCGAGGAGGAGCTTGGCGACGTGCTCCTGCAGGTGCTCTTTCAGAGCGTGATCGCGGCAGAGGAGGGAGCGTTCGACATCGAAGACGTCGCCGAGTCGCTGCACAGGAAGCTGGTCAGGCGTCACCCCCACGTCTTCGGCGACGCCGAGGCAGGAAGCGCCGAGCAGGTGTACGCACGTTGGGAAGAGATCAAGGCCGCCGAGCGGCCCCACTCATCCTCGGTGCTCTCGAGCCTCCCCGGAGGGCTTCCTGCGCTTCAGAGGGCCGAGACGGTCCAGAGGAGAGCGGCCACTGTCGGCTTCGACTGGGAGGACGTCGCGGGTGTCGTGGCCAAAGTCACCGAGGAGGTCGGCGAGCTCGCGGCGGCAATCGACGACCCTGTCCGGGCCGAGTCCGAGCTCGGTGATCTGCTGTTCGCGGTGGTGAACCTCGGAAGGCATCTGACGTTAGATCCGGAGATAGCTCTGAGGAGGGCCGTCGGCAGGTTCGAGACCCGGTTCAGGAGCATGGAGGCGCAGGCACGGCTCGAGGGACTCACCGCTTCCGAGCTGGATCGCCTGTGGGAGCAGGCAAAGCGTGATACGTAGGACCGCCCCTTCCACGTGATAACTTCGGGCGCCAAGGAGGGCCTGGTGACGACGATTTCGGACATTCAGGCCCGTGAAGTCCTCGACTCCCGGGGTCAGCCGACCGTCGAGGCCGAGGTCCGGCTCTCAGATGGGTCGGTAGGCAGGACGGCGGTGCCTTCAGGGGCGTCGACGGGGGCACTCGAGGCGACCGAGCTTCGAGACGGTGGAGACCGCTTCGGCGGAAAGGGCGTGTTGCGGGCCGTCGAGAACGTTCGCGACGTGATTGCCGCGGCCGTCGTGGGCATGGATGCCTCCTCGCAGGAGACCTTGGATCAAGCTCTGATCGATCTGGACGGCACCCCGTCGAAGGAGAAGCTGGGCGCGAACGCCCTCTTGGCCGTGTCGCTGGCCGCCGCCCAGGCCGCCGCGGCCTCGCACCGCCTCCCGT
>CAZKJJ010000008.1:3760-19643 GCA_964553055.1 uncultured Acidimicrobiia bacterium | reverse complement strand
GTCGTGAACGCCTACCTCGACGCCGTAGACGACCGGCAAGCCGACGTCCCGAGCAGCTTGGTGGATGCGGGCCGCTCCGTAGAACCCATCATGGTCTGTGACGGCTAGGGCGCGGTAGCCCAGCTCTGCCGCCTGTTCGACCAGCTGCTCAGGGTGTGAGGCGCCGTCGAGGAAACTGAAGTTGGTATGGCAGTGAAGCTCGGCGTAGGGCACCCTCCCCCCAATCGAACATATGTTCGATCACCCTACCAGCGGAACAGGATCTTCGCCAAGGCCCTCCAATAGCGAACGCCGCGCCGCCGCGGATACCAGGCGCCGAGGAGCCGGGACGTAGGCCACCGCAGCCGCGCCGAGGTGATGCTCTTCGGGTAGCAGAACGCCCTGATGCCGTCGCGTCCGAAGTTCGCTCCATGGCCGGAATCGCCGATGCCGCCGAACGAAACCGTGGGGCTGATGAAGTTGACGCCGACGTCGTTGACCGCCACGGTGCCCGAGCGAAGCGCCGAGGCGAAGCGGGATGCTCGCGCTCGGTCCCTCGACCACACCGAGCCGTGCAGGCCGTACCGCGAGTCGTTGGCCAGCTCGAGCGCCTCCGCCTCGTCCCGGACACGCATCACAGGAAGCACAGGACCGAACGTCTCGTCCTGCATCAGCAGCATGGAATGATCGACGTCGACGACGAGGGTCGGCTCGTAGTAGAGGCCACCTTTCTGGAGGACCCTCCTCCCTCCGCTGAGAACCCGGGCGCCCTTGGCCACCGCGTCCCTGACGTGCTCCTCGATGACCTCGATCTGGGGCGGGTTGATGATGGGTCCGATCTCACGGGAGTCGCCCGTCCCCGCCTCGACCGACTCGAAGGCCTCGGAGAGGCGCTCCAAGAACTCCTCGTACACCGCTTCCACCACGTAGAGGCGCTCGACGGCGACGCAGGTCTGACCTGCCGTGAGGTTGGCTCCCCACACGGCGGCTCGTGCGGTCTGGTCGAGGTCGGCGTCCTCCAAGACCACCATGGCATCGTTGCCGCCCAGCTCCAGTACCACAGGGGTGAGGGCCTTCGCAGCCTCTGCAGCTACGCGCTTGCCCACTGCGGTCGAACCGGTGAACGCCACGACGTCCACGCCCGCCTCGATCAGGGCCGCGCCGGTGCGCCCGTCGCCGTGAACCACCTGCACTAGGCCGGTCGGGAGCCCGGCCTGGAGAGCCAGGTCGGCGATCAGCTGGCCGGACAGGGGCGCGACCTCAGAAGGCTTGACGATCACCGAGCAGCCGGCAGCCAGGGCGGTGACGGTGGGGATCATGGGAAGGAAAAACGGATAGTTCCAGGGGCTGATCACGCCGGCCACGCCCAACGGGTGGTACTCCGTCCATCCCCTGGTCGTGAGAAACGGCCACGACGATCCCTTCTCCGGCCTCAGCAACCTCTCGGCGTTCCTCAGGTAGTAGTCCATGGCCGTCAGAGCCGTCAGGACGTCGTACGCATAGCAGTCTGCGAGAGGCTTGCCCGTCTCTGAGCTGACCGTCTCCGCGATCCGATCTCCTTCTCGCAGCACGGTGCGTTTGAAGCGGCGCAGGTGATCCCTACGGTGACGGTGCGAAGCATGGGACCACTCCGCAAACGCCTTCCTCGCAACCGCCACAACGGACCCCACGGACTCGGCGGCCGTAACCGGAACCTCCCCGACCTGAGAGCCGGTCCTCGGATCGAACGAGCTGAGGGTCTCTGCCATTCATCTCACACTATCCATCCCGACGCCGGGATTCATCGCCGGTAAACCTCGGACGCCACTGCTGCGAGTCAACCACTGTAAGTAGTGGGATCGCCACCCAGAGGAGGATCGATGCGTAAGCGAGCACTGTTGGTCTTTGCGGCCAGCTTCGGGACCGTACTGCTGGCGGGGGCCGCCTTCGCTCAGGTAGGGGTGTTCTCGCCCCGACCCCCGGACCAGGCCACCGCCTCGGACGTCGCCGCGGACGAGCCGCAGGCACCGAGGTACGAGGAGCCCAAGGAGGAGCCTGCCCTCTCCGAAACGGAAGCAGACCTGTCTGAGCCCGACCTCCTGGAGGCCGAGGAGGAAGCCACGCACACAGAGCCGGTTCACGAGCCCACCGAGGCCGAGGAACCTGCGGAGCCCTCCGAAGAGGCCATCCACGACGTCTGGATCGAGATCCTCCATCCGAAGCCGGAGCAGGTCGTCTCGGACGAGTACCTCGTCTTCGAGGGACATGTCAGCGCGGACACCAGGGTCTTCCGAGGCAAGTACGAGGCCGAGGTGACGTACCTCGAGGGTGAGGGGCTGGGCGTGTGGCGCCTGGCGTTGGTGCTGAGCGTAGGGGAGCAGCGTGTCACGTTCGAGGCTGTGGGGCCGGACGGCGAGTCGGCGACGGACTCGGTCGTCGTCATCTACCAGCCAGTGGCTTCCGAGGAAGAGCCCAAGGAAGAGCCCAAGGAGGAGCCCGGCACCTACGACTTCACCGCCCACCAGAAGTACGGAACCTGCGGAGAGGCGCCGCCCTATGACGTCTTCTACGGGACTGGCCAGCCCGGCACCAAGGTGTGGATCGAGTCCGTGCATGGAGGCGCCTCGACCACGATCGGCGAGCTCGGCCACTGGGACCTGAAGGTCACCTTCTACGAAGCGCCGTGCAACGAGGAGTTCGACGTGATCCTGGAGACGGACGCCGGCGATCGACGTGAGTTCAGGTTCGTGCGGGTCTGTGAGGAGGGGGGCGCGGACAAGTAGGCGTCACCTGCAGAGGAGCGGCCTCGCAGCTGACGGCCACCGCGACCCGCGACGCGGAGCTGCCTACCCTGCGAGGATGACCGAGGACGCCCTGCTACGGAGGTTCAGTGAGGCCCCCGTGGCCAGGCTGGCGACCGTCGATGAGCGGCTCAGACCTCACCTCGTTCCGATCACCTTCGCCGTCGACGGACGACGGGTGTTCACAGCCGTTGACCAAAAGCCCAAGCGGACGGCCGCCCTGAAGAGGATTCGCAACATCGCAACCCATGCCCAGGTGTCGATCCTCGTCGATCACTACGAGGACGACTGGGACAGGCTCTGGTGGGTGAGGGTCGACGGAGCCGCTCAGGTGCTCGCCGAAGGGAGCCTCGCGCAGCGCGCGCTACGGGTCCTCGCCGACAAGTACGGGCGCTACAGGGCAGATCCCCCGCCAGGCCCGTTCGTCGCCATCGAGATCCAGCGGATCACAGGCTGGTCGGCCTCGGCGTGACGGGAAGCACACCGGCTTCCGTGGCGAGGTGCGTCATGGACACGTCGTGGTCGGCGGCCGGTAGGCGCTCGACGAGGAGAGCCTCGGGGGTGACACCGATCAGGGTTCTGTCACGCAAACGGCCGAGGAGCACGTCGAAGTAGCCGCGCCCGCGCCCCAACCTCACACCGAACCGGTCGAAGGCCGAGCCCGGCACGATCGCCACGTCGATGCCACCGAGCGATGAAGTGAGGGCCTCGGCCGTGGGCTGCTCGAACCCGAGCGGGTGCAGCTCGCGCGCCGAGTCATACGGATGGACCGTGAGGGGCCCGACCGGGGGCGTTCTCGTCACGAAGAACGAGTGGCGGCGCTGGGCCTCCACGAGAGGGCCGAGGTCGACCTCGGTCTCCATGGCGAGGTACACGAGGACGCCGGCCGGAGCGAGGCTGTCCAGGAACGCAGCGAGTCCGCGCCGGATCGGCACGCCCACATCCTGCCAGCCCACCTCCCGAGAACGGCGCCTCGCCCATTCCCTCCATTCGGCCTTCTCGGTCTTCATGAGTCCACTGCTCGGCGCAGGGCCCCTGCGAGGTTCCCCCGGCCGGCGACCGTGACCGAGTCCAACTCCAGCCACGTCGCGAACGATCGCAGCTCCTGCGCCAGCTCGACTGCCGTGTGTCGCTCGGGCACATCTGGCTCCAGATAGGCCCCGCGGACTTCCAAGGTCCCGCGGTCGCGGTGCGTCTTGAGGTCCACTCTCGCCACGAACCTGCCATCGAGGAGCACAGGCAGGACGTAGTACCCGTACCGTCGCTTGCCTCGAGGCACGTAGATCTCGATGCGGTACGAGAAGCCAAAGAGACGCTCGAGGCGCGGTCGGTACCACACCAAGGAGTCGAAGGGGCTGACGAGGCGGCAGCCCTGAACTTGCCTCGGGCTGCGAGCTCGAGGGTGTGCGTACAGCATCTGGCCGGCTACCTCGACCGACGTGAGGCGCCCCCTCTCGGCGAGGCGCTCGATCAGGGGCCTGGCTCTGGGGAGACGGAGTCTGTAGTAGTCGGCCAGGTCGTCCGCGGAGGCGACCCCGAGATGCGACGAGGCAGCCACGATGAGGTCCTCGTAGGCCTGCTCTCGAGGGACCGTCGGCCTGGCCAGCACGTCCGATGGATAGAGCCTGGCCGGGATGTCGTAGTTCCTTCCGAAGGAGGGCGTGCGGACCGCCCCCACACGACCCCTGGCGAACAACCACTCGAGCGCGATCTTTCCTTCTCCGTAACCCCACCATGGTCCGGTCCTGGGCCCTCCGTCTGGGAGATCGGAGACCTGCAGCGGTCCATTGCGGGACACGTGCCTGTACACCCGCTCGATGTAGGCCGGCTGCTCCGTAACGAGCCTCTTCACGCTTCCCCACGGAGCCATCGCTCGCATGCGGTGACGCATCCAGGGATACAGCTCCACAGGCATCACGGAGGCTGCGTGTCCCCAGTACTCGAGGACCCGCGGTGTCCTCAGGTAGGCATCGAGGCGAGCACGGTCGTAGGGCCCCAGCCTCGTGAAGAAGGGAAGATAGTGGGCGCGCGCCACGACGTTCACGGAATCCAGCTGCACGGCACCCAGCAGGCGCAGGATCCTCCCGAACTGCCTGCCGTCAGGAGACCGGGCAGGTCGAGCCACGTCCAGCCCTTGGGCGGCCAGAGCCATACGTCTGGCCTGAGCGATGGTCAATCGGATCACGGCGGCGGGCCGAAGGATAGGGGCGGTAGCCTGCTCTCCCGAATGGTGCTCAGAACGGCGATCACGTGGACGGTCATGATTGCCCTGACCGCCGTGACGGCAGTTGCCCTCACAGTGGTCGGCCTCATCGCGCCGAGCGCAGGGATCACCGAGTTTCTGATCCGGTTCTGGAGCGCGACCGGTATGCGGCTCGCAGGGGTGCGCCTGGAGGTGCGGGGAGCGGAGCATGTCGGAAGGGGCCCGTACGTGGTCGTGGCGAACCACATCTCCGTTCTCGACATCCTGGTCCACTTCCACGGTATCCCCGTGCCGGTACGGTTCCTCGCCAAACGAGAGCTGTTCCGGATCCCCCTTCTGGGTGCCGCGCTGCGGTCGATAGGCGTCGTGGAGGTCGACCGCAGGGGCACCGCAGCCGCGCTCGACCGTATCAACCGACAGGCCCGCAGGGTCATCGCGAAGGGCGAATCGTTGATCGTGTACCCGGAGGGGACGCGTTCACGTAGCGGCGAGCTCCAGCGGTTCAAGCTGGGGGCGTTCGTGATCGCGGCCCACACAGGTGTGCCGGTAGTCCCCGCCACGGTGTACGGAACGAGAGAGGTCATGAAGGCTGACAGCATGTGGATACGGGGCGGACCCGTCACCCTGGTCATCGACGAGCCGATCTGGCCAGAAGGGACCGACCGCGCAGACATCGCGCAGCTCGCCAAACGGTCGAGAGCGATCATCGAGGAGCGGTACGACGAGCTTCGGGGGACCGTCCCTCAGTCGTAGATCCCGACGAGGTACACCTTGCCATCACGTACCTCACACAGGAACGCCCCAACGGTCGTGACGATCTGGTACCTGTCCGCATGACTCTCACCGACCCACCATCGACCAGTTCGACGCCAAGGTCCCGCCCAGGCGGTGACCTGCTCCCAGCGGCTCCGAAGGCGCACCCGCACGGGTGATCCCCCCTCCCAATCGACGTCGAACAGCTTCGGCTCCCGTGGGACCAACGCAGGTGAGGGCGCAGGAACCCCGCCAGGCCAGGGGGCCTCCGAGGACCGAGCAGGCAAAGGCTCCTCCTCACCCCACCGATGCCACGCAACACGATCGGCAGGGTCCCTTCCCCCTCGTGGGGTGGCCTTCCAGACTCCTTCTCCCCCCAGCAGCGCCTGGGCTCTACCGAGTGCCCTCTCCGCCTCCAGCCGACCGGAGGCGCCTTCGAGCAGATCCATCTGCCTGCCTTCATCTGAGACATCGGCTGGAGTGATCCGAAGACGCATCACCCCGCCTGAGGTTCCGCCCACTTCGACCCAGGCCCGTACCTGCCACCACGTACGTTCAGCGAGGGAGCTGGAGTCGAACGGGTCGGCGGATCGCCAGACCCTGGAGCGAATCCGACCCGTGACGGTCTCTGCTTCGATCTCGACGCGGTGAGGAGCAGCACCTGCCAAGGAAACCATCAAGCGGTGGGCGAGGCGACGAGCTGCGAACCCAACCTGGTCCATGGTGTCGAGAGGATCCTCGTAACGATCCTCCACCGCCATATCGGCTGGGACTTCCCGCGCACCAGGTCGCCGGTCCTCGCCGCTCGCCAACCGATGGGCATCGAGACCCACAGTTCCGAACCGGGAGGCGATCGCACCCCGAGGAAGGCGCGCCAGGTCACCAAGCGTCAGGACACCGAGCCAGCGGAAGGTATCCACCAGCTCCTCGGCCCCGATCGCCCCGATGTCGAGGGTGGCGAGAAACGAGGCGTCGTCCTCGACGAACTTCGGAGGCGAGCTCGCTGCTCGTTGGGCAGCGAAGGGTCCATGCGCCACGCCAAACCGACCTCCCGGTGCTACTGCAGAGGCAGCTTCGACGAGGCTCTCCACGAGAGGGGCAACGCCTCCGAAGTAGGCGATCGCTCCTTCCAAGAGGACGAAGGCCAGGCCAGGCTCTGCGATCTCGACGCGCGGGACGACAGCCTCCAACGCACTCACCACCGGTTCGAAGGCCGCTAGGTCGGCACCGAGGTCCTGGTCATGAACGGAGGCGGTTGGGCACAGGGCTTCGGCCTCCCTGCTGGAGAGGCCCCTCTCGACTCCTGCGCGGCGTGCAGCATCATTCGCAGCGACGACCCGGGACGCCCGTATCGCAAACGATGGTTCATCCCGCGGCGCGTCGCGGAGTGGCCAGTCGGGATACCACACGCAGAGAATCACCATCCACCTCTAGCTTCTCGGGGGGGATGCCTTTGCCCGTGATCTCCAGCGTCACCTGTCTGGCTCGCAGCAACCCGTGACCTCGGGAAAGGCCTTCCCATCTGATTCCTGTGGCCGCCAAGCGCGTGAAGGCCACACCTGCCGGCAACTCACCGCGTAGGGGACGCATCAAGACCGATGTGCCGCGTGCCCTGGCCAGAGCGGAGAGCCTGTGCAATACGCGATCCCCCACACCGGCAGGAACCTCGGCATACACCGTGGGGACACCATCGATGAGCGCCCCCACGACCCTGGCCCACATACCCCGATCCGGGCACCGAACCACGGCCAGCCGGTCAGGCTCGATACCCGCTTCCCATGCGGCGACAGGACACATCCAGCCGAGGACATCGACGTACGCTGCCATCTCGGCCCTCGTCGACATGAGGGAAAGAGCCAGGTGGGTGAGACCCGAGCCGGGAGGCCCGATGAGGCCGACGACCCTGCCCGGTTCCAAGGTGACTGGCGCTTTCATGACCTCCCAGGCCGGATTGTAATCGAACATATGTTCGATTCAAGAGGGATCACGCCCGCTCTTCGAGCTCCTCGAGCGTACGGGGCCACTCGTCCTTCAGCAGCCTGGACAGCGACCGGTCCGCCAGCAGTCTTCCCTCCGTCTGGCAGGTCGCGCAGTAGTTGGTCTCGTTCTGAGCGTACGAGATCCGCTGCACCTTCGAACCGCACACAGGGCACGGCTCTCCGTACCGACCGTGCACCGCCATCCCTTCACGGAAGGCCGTCACCTTGACGGGAAAACCCTCCCCGACCTCCGACCGAAGCTCCTCGGTCCAGGCCCTCAGCACCTGCTGCGTGGCCTCGTAGAGCCGAGTGACCTCCTCGGGCCTCAGCTGGCGGCTTCGCTTCACAGGGGAGAGACGGGCCGCGTGCAGGATCTCGTCAGAGGAGGCGTTGCCGATCCCAGACAGGAGTCGCGGATCGGTGATGACACGTTTGAGAGTCCGGTTCTCCCGATGGATCGCTGCTGCGAACTCGTCCCTGGTCGCCTCGAGAGGTTCGATACCTCCTCTGCCCAGGGCCTCCATCTGCTCACGTCCTGCAACCAGGTGAAGCGAGGCACGTCGATGCGACCCCTGCTCGGTGAGGATCAGTGACCCTGCGCCGAAGTCGAAGGCTGCCAGTCCCACCTTGCGTGGTATCGGCTTGCCTGGCGCTTCCCACCTCAGCCTCCCCGCGATCATGAGGTGAATCACGAGGAACAGATCGCCTTCCAGGTCCCAGACGATCCTCTTGCCGAGCCTCTCCAGCACGTGGACGCGCCGACCTTCGGCAGCCGAGATCGGCGGATCGAACGTCCTGAGCAGTGAAGGTGATGTGACCCTGACCCGTTCGAGGATCTCCCCCCGTATGAGACGTTCGAGCGCCTCCAGGTACACGACGATGTCAGGAAGCTCCGGCACCTTGGGAGGGTAGCCGAGGTGCGCCCCCCTCAGCTTCCTTGCTGACGGGCGAAGTCCTCCTCGAACGACACGACTTTCCTCTCGGGCTTCCCCTGCTTGTCAGCCTCCTTCTCTCGGGAGGGTCGGGGTTGGCGTGAGCCACCGTCCGGCTTGCGCTCGTGCCGTTCCTCCACCTGGCCTGCGAGGGCGAGGCTGAGCTTGCCGTGGTCGTCGACGTCCTGAACGACCACCTCCACCTTCTCGCCGAGCTTCAGGACATCTTCGACTTTGTCGATCCGCTTGCCACCGCCCAATTTGGAGATGTGGAGCAGTCCATCCCGCCCAGGCAGGATGTTGACGAAGGCACCGAACTTGGTGATGTTCACGACCTCCCCCTCGTAGGTGGCACCGAGCTCGGGCTCGGGTGGGTAGGCGATCATCCGGATCATCTCCATGGCCGCTGCGACGCCCACGCCGTCGGACGAGCCAACACGGACGATGCCCTCCTCCTCGATCTCGATCGAAGCGCCCGTCTCCTCCTCGATCTGGCGAATCATCTTGCCCTTCGGGCCGATGATGTCTCCGATCTTGTCGCGGGGGATCTCGATCGCCTCGATCCTGGGTGCGAACCTGCTCAGCTCGTCGCGGGGGGCAGGAAGGGCCTCGCGCATCGCGGCGAGAATGCGTTGCCGAGCCTCCTTGGCCTGCTGCAGCGCCTCGGCGAGAACCTCCGAAGGGAGACCTTGGATCTTGGTATCCAGCTGAAGCGCTGTGATCACGTCAGCGGTCCCCGCCACCTTGAAGTCCATGTCCCCGAGCGCGTCCTCAGTGCCCTGGATGTCGGTGAGCGTCACGAACCTGCCATTCTCTGCCACCAGCCCCATCGCGATCCCTGCGACGGGCTCGACGATCGGTACACCGGCATCCATCAGGGAGAGGCTCGAAGCACAAACCGACGCCATAGACGTCGAGCCGTTCGAAGACAGCACCTCGGAAACGAGCCGGAGCGCGTATGGGAAGTCGTCGACGGTCGGCACCACAGGCAAGACCGCCTTCTCGGCCAGCGCACCGTGTCCGATCTCACGCCTTCGCGGGCCGCGCATGAATCCTGCCTCCCCGGTCGAGAACGGCGGGAAGTTGTAGTGATGCATGTACCGCTTGCTCTCCTCGATCGAGAGCGTGTCGAGCATCTGCTCCATCCGAAGCATGCCCAGTGTGGCGAGGTTCAGCACCTGAGTCTCTCCCCGCTGGAACAGACCGGAGCCGTGGGTGCGTGGAACGACGCCCACTTCCACCATCAGGTCTCTGATGTCCCCTGGGCCTCGCCCGTCGAGCCGGACGCCCTCCTCCAGGACTCTGGTCCGCATGTGAGCCTTGACGAGCGCCTTGAACGCCAGCTCGGCGGCGCGAGCTTCGGACTCGTCCTCCGAGCCGAGCTCTGCCGTCACTTCGGAGAGGGCTTCCGTCTGGGCTGCCCTTCTTTCATCCCTGTTCTCGATCCTGACGATCTCCGCGACGCGCTGCTCTGCGGTCTGGCGCACCTTTGCGTATAGCTCTTCCGAATAGTCGTCGACCCTGGCCCACGCCATGGAGGGCACCTCGCAGCGCGACGCCAGGTCAAGCTGGAGATCGATCATGGTGGCGATGTGATCCTTCGCCTCTTCCAGGCCTCGGACGATCGCCTCCTCGTCCGGCGCCTGCTGTCCCCCCTGGACGAGCCGGATACCGTCTTCGGTCGCTCCGCCCTCGACCATCATGATGTCGATGTCGCCAGACGCGTTGCGCCTGCCCGCCACCACCAGGTCGAACACAGACTCTTCGAGCTCGGCGAAGGTGGGCATCGGGATCCATGCGCCGTCCTGAAGGGCCAACCGCACCGCGCCGACCGGGCCCTCGAACGGCATCCCGCTCACCGAAAGCGCAGCAGACGCGCCGATCAGCGAGAGGACGTCGTACGGATTCTCCATGTCGACGGACAAGATCGTCGAGACCACCTGCGTCTCGTTTCGGAACCAATCAGGAAAGGAGGGACGGAGTGGGCGGTCGATGAGCCGACACGTGAGAATGGCCTTCTCCGTGGCTCGCCCTTCCCGCCTGAAGAACGACCCTGGGATCCGACCAGCGGCGTACATCCGCTCCTCGACGTCCACGGTGAGAGGGAAGAAGTCGGCGCCTTCTCTGAGATCGGCGTTGGCTGTGGCCGTCACCAGCACCTCTGTGTCGCCGACGCGAGCCGTGACGGCACCCCCTGCTTGAGGGGCGAATTTGCCTGTGGATAGTGAGATCGTCCGGTCCCCGATCGGGACCTGGACCGTTACTTGAGACACGTACAGTCCTCCTGACTGGAGGATGCGGGCCCCAATTACCAGTAGTCAGCCTTCGGGGTCTCCGAAGGGTGGCCACTGACAACTAAGGCCGCAACCCTCGTTGACTTGCAGAGCCGGTGGCTCCCGTCCTCAGCGCCGCAGGCCGAGCCTCGAGATCAGCAGCCGATAGCGCTCGACGTCCTGGTTTCTGAGGTAGTTCAGAAGGCGCCGGCGCCTGCCCACCAGCTTGAGGAGACCGCGACGACTGTGATGGTCGTGACCGTGGACTCTCAGGTGCTCAGTGAGATCGTTGATTCGCTGCGTCAACAGAGCAACCTGGACCTCGGGCGACCCCGTATCACTGTCATGGTGGCCGTAGTCCTGGATGATGGTTTGCGTATCGGGCATGCTCATTCGAAGGCCCGCGGAGCCGCGGACCAAGGGCAGTGTAACACCGCTAGGTCGTATCCAGTCGAGCACGCACCTCCACGAGATCCGCCTGTAGCTGCGTGACGAGCGCCTCGACGGTCTCGAACGCCTGCTCGTCTCGGATCCTGGCAACGAAGCGCACCGCCAGCTCCTCGTCGTAGAGGTCTCCCTCGAAGTCCAGGAGGTGCACCTCGACGACCTCGCCGCCCTCCCCGAAGGTCGGACGAACCCCGACGTTCACTGCGGCCCGGTGGATGGTCTCGCCCTCCACAGCGAGAGCCGCATAGACGCCGTGGCCTGGGACGACGTGTGACGGGTCAACGTCGAGATTGGCGGTGGGAACCCCGAGCGCCTTCCCTCTGTCGTCCCCGTGGGTGACGATGCCTCTCAGTTCGAAAGGACGGCCCAACGCGAGCGTCGCCTCCTCCACCCTTCCCGAAGCCACCATGATCCGGATCGCCGTCGAAGAAACCGGCTGACCCTCTCCTTCCAGCAGCCGGACGGGCCTGAGCTCGAAGGCGTACGTATCTGCCAGCCGCTGCAGCAGCTCCACGTCTCCCGTTCTGTCCCTCCCGAACCGGAAGTCCGTGCCAACAGCCAGCACCCTGGCAGAGAAGGCGTCCACGACGACCTGCTTCACGAAGTCGTTGGGGCTCAGCCCTCTGACCTCGGCGAACGGGAGCACCGCAACGAGGTCGACGCCCAGCTCGTCGAACAGGTCGATCCTCTGACTGAGGGACGTCAGCAGCTTGGGAGCCGCCTCGGGGGCTACCACCTCGAGCGGGTGCCGGTCGAAGGTCACGACGACGAGCTCGTTCGCTCCGTCACGGAGCGCACTCAGCACCCGCCGATGCCCGAGATGAACGCCGTCGAAGACGCCGATCGTGACCGCCGATCCTGCCTCCGCGACCCCCCGCCAGTCCTCAGGGTGACCCCGCAGGACTCTCACGCCAGCACCACTTCGGGGACGAGGCGCCCGCCGGAGCGCCTGTATACCGCGAGCAGGGCACCCTCGCCATCGAGAAGGCGGATCGCCTCCTCCGGACGGCTGACGTCTGGGGACGCGATCGACGCGCCGTGCCGGACTGCGGCGGCCTCCCCCTCCGAGAGAGAGAAGGCAGGGAGATCTCGCAGGCCCTCGGCGGGTGACAGGATGTGGCCTTCGGGGTGATCCAGCTCGGGAGAGATAGCCTCCGATACCTCGAGTGTGCCGACGGCCGTCCTGCGCAGAGATCCGAGGTGAGCTCTACCACCGAGGGCTTGGGCGATGTCGTCTGCCAGGCTGCGCACGTAGGTGCCTTTCCCACAAGTCACGACGAGCTCCGACTCCGGGTAGGCGCCTGGCGAGAAGTCGCGAACGGCGATGTCGTGCACCTCGACGGGCCTCGGGCCCCGTTCTACGACTTGGCCTCGGCGGGCCATGGCATACATCCGCTCACCGTCGACTCGGAGCGCAGAGACCATCGGTGGCACCTGCATGATCCTGCCCCGGAACCGGTCGAGAACGGCGCACAGTTCCTGGCGGGTGATCGGCATGGGCTCCCTGGCGAGCACCGCTCCTGAGCTGTCGAGCGTGTCGGTGGCCACGCCGAACACCACTCGAGCGATGTAGGTCTTGGGGAGGGCTTGAATGAACCTCAACAGCCGCGTCGACCTCCCAAGGCCGAGAACGAGCAGGCCGGTGGCAGGCGGATCGAGCGTGCCTGCGTGCCCCACCTTCTTCAGCCCTGTTCGATCTCTGATCCTGTCGACGACATCGTGGGACGTCCACCCCGCGGGCTTGTCCACCAGCAGGAACCCCTCAAGCATCGTCTTGGTGTCTCTCGAGCCCTGACAGGATCTCCGAGACGCGCCTGGCAGCCTCCGTCCGCTCGTCCAGGACGAAGTCGAGGCTGGGCATGTGACGCAGGCTCACCCTGGCAGCCACGCGGCTTCTCACGTGGGGGGCCGCCGCCCGCAGCCCCTCCGACGCCCTGTCTGGGTCTCCGAGCGCGGTGAAGTAGACGGTCGCACGCTCGAGGTCAGGAGTGGTATGGACCGCGGTGATCGTGACGAATCCGATCCTCGGATCATGCAGGTCGGCCACCTCTTCCGAGATCATGGTTCGGAGCAGCTCGTCCACCTTCCTCATGCTGCGCGACACTCACTCCTCCTCCAGATAGGAGGTCACCACCTCGAGGACCTCGAACTCGACCTGGGTCTCGAGCCACCGGGTCACCGAGTGGACGAGCCTCTCCAGCTGCCCCGCCTGCGCGGCGACGGTCGCCAGGCCCAACGTCGAGCGTTTCCAGAGCCGATGATGGTCGATCTCGGCGGCTGCTACCGGAAAACGGTCCGTGATCTGGGCCATGAGCCGCTTGATCCTGCTCCGCTTCTGCTTGAGCGATCGCACGTCACGGAGGAGCAACTCCACCCGCAGAGCCGCCGCGTGCATCCCTACGTCCGTGCCACCTCGCGGATCTGGTAGGCCTCGATGACGTCCCCCTCCTTGACGTCTGCGAAGTTCTCGAGGCCGATACCACATTCGAAGCCCGTAGCCACCGACGTGACATCGTCCTTGAACCGGCGCAGCGAGTCGATGCGTCCGTCGTAGATGACCACGCCGTCTCTGACGAGACGGGCCTTCGTATTCCGCTGGATGCTTCCCTCAGAGACATAGCAGCCGGCAACGTTTCCTCGCCGCGGCACCCGGAAGATGGCGCGTACCTCGGCAACGCCTGTGACGGTCTCGACTTCCTCCGGGGCCAGCTGCCCCACGAGCATGGACTCGAGATCGTCGAGCATCTCGTAGATCACCTTGTAGGTGCGTATCTCGATACCTGCCGCCTCAGCGGCACGACGCGCCGGCGCGTCCGGCCGAACACCGAAGCCCACGACGACCGCATCGGATGCCTCTGCGAGCATCACGTCGTTCTCCGTGATGCCTCCCACCGCTCCATGGAGAAGCGTGAGCGAGGCTCCTGGCCGTTCCAACCTCGAGATGGCGTCGCGAAGGGCCTCCAGCGACCCGTGCACATCCGCCTTGAGGATGATCCTGAGCTCGGCCTCATCCGAGGTGCGGAGGTGCTCGAGCAGCTGCTCGAGCCGCTCCCTGGCCGACGGCACCACGACTTCTCGGGCCCGTAGGCTCTGGCCGCGCTCGCTCGCGGTGGCTCGCGCCTCCCTCTCGGTCACCATCACATCGAAGTAGTCACCTGCTCTCGGAACATCGTCCCATCCCATCACCAGGATCGGCGTGGAGGGACCCGCTCCGTCGACCCGTTTTCCAGCATGGTCGATCAACGCCCGTACCCTGCCTGCCACGGGACCTGCCACGAACGCGTCGCCCACGCTGAGAGTGCCCCGCTGAACGACCACCGTGCCGACAGGACCCATGCCCTTGTCGAGTTGGCTCTCGATCACGATGCCAGAGGCGGGCGCGTCAGGGTTTGCCTTGAGCTCTTCCAGTTCGGCGACCAGATCCACCATCTCCAACAGGTGCTCGATGCCCTCGCCCGTCGTCGCGGACACCTCGACCGTGATCGTGTCACCTCCGAGGTCCTCGGAGACCAGTCCGAACTCGGTGAGTCTCGCCTTGACAGCAGCAGGGTCCGCGTCGGGCAGGTCGATCTTGTTCACTGCCACCACGATCGGGACGCCTGCCGCCTTGGCGTGGTCGATGGCCTCGGCCGTCTGCGGCATAGGGCCATCGTTTGCCGCCACCACGAGCACGACGATGTCGGTCACGTTCGCCCCCCTGGCCCGCATCGACGTGAAGGCCTCATGGCCCGGTGTGTCGATGAACGTGATGGAACGCCCATTCAGAGTGACCTGGTATGCGCCAATGTGCTGTGTGATGCCGCCCGACTCCGAAGCCACGACGTCCGTCTCGCGAATGTGGTCGAGGAGCGTCGTCTTGCCGTGGTCGACGTGGCCCATGACAGTGACCACGGGGGGCCTGGCCACCAGATCGGCCTCGTCGTCTGCGTAGACAGGTCGATCGGGGGTGAGGCGCTCTTCGACCGTCGCCTCCACCTCGGGTGCCTCGGTGACGTCGAACAACACGTCGAATGCCTCTTCCAGGTCTTCGTAGGCGTTAGGAGGCACAGGCATGCCCGCGGCCACCATGTGCCCCTTCGTGAGGAGCGTCTTCATGACCTCGCCCGTCGGCTGGGAGATCAGCCTGGCCAGTTCCGCAGGGGTCGTTCCTTCCTGGACGGCCACGACCTGCGGTTCCGCTGCAGGTGTCGCCGTGACCTGTGGCTCCTCCTGCGCCTCCTGCTCCTCCTCCTCTGGCGCCTCCTGCTGCTCCCCCTCTGGCGCCTCGTGCTCCTCCTCGAAGGACAGCCTGACCAGCGCCAGGTCGTCCTCATCCATGCTCGACGAGGCGGTCTTGACCGAGATGCCGAGCTCGACCGCACGTTCGAGCACTTCCTTGGACTCTCGGCCCAGATCACGGGCTAACTCGTAGACCCGCTGCTTGGTCATGGCTTCTCGTCCTCATCTGCTGGAGGCCCGGCAGTCGTCTCGGCGGACTCCGCCTTCTCGGGACCCTCAGACTCGGTCTCGGCAGCCTGCGGCTCCGTGGCTTCGGCAG
>CAZKJJ010000008.1:0-3660 GCA_964553055.1 uncultured Acidimicrobiia bacterium | reverse complement strand
CTCCGGCTCGGGCGTCACTTCGATGCCCGCCTCCTGACTGTGCGACCTGATGTCGATCTTGTAACCCGTGAGCCGGGCGGCCAGGCGGGCGTTCTGTCCTTCCCTGCCGATCGCCAAGGAGAGCTGGTGGTCGGAGACCAGCACGGTCGCGGCCTTGTTCTCCTCGTCGATGCGCACTTCCGCGACCTTGGCGGGGCCGAGTGACTCGGAGATGAACAGCTCTGGCTGTGTTCGGAACTCGACAACGTCGACCTTCTCACCTCTGAGCTCGTTCACCACCTGCCTCACCCTCGACCCTCTGGCGCCGACGCAGGCTCCCTTGGCATCGACGTTGGTGACGTTCGAGGCAACCGCGATCTTGGTCCTGTGGCCCGGTTCTCTGGCCAGGGCTTTGATCTCCACCGTTCCGTCCAGGAGCTCGGGAACCTCGAGCTCGAGTAGCTTCCTGACGAAGTCGGGATGGCTTCGGCTCACCACGATGGGCGGGCCCTTCGCCTCCTCACGCACCTCGATGATCAGGGCCTTCACACGGGCGCCCCTCTCGAGGCGTTCGTACGGAATGCGCTCGGAGCCCGGCATGATGGCCTCGGCATTCCCCAGATCGAGGATCGTGTACCGGTGGTCCGATTGCTGGACGATCCCGGTGACGAGATCCCCCTCACGCCCCTCGTAGAGGTCGAAGACCTGCTCGCGCTTCGCTTCGCGCAGACGCTGCGCTATGACCTGCCGCGCCGTCTGCGCCGCGATCCTGCCGAAGTCCTCAGGCGTGTCCTCCCACTCCTTGACGACGTTGCCCTCTTCATCGAGGTCCTGCGCGTAGACCGTGACGTCGCCCGTCTCAGGGTCGATGGTGACTCGCGCTTCCTCCGCAGCGCCGGGGCTCCGCTTGTAGGCGGAGACCAGCGCGTTGGCAAAGGCATCGAGGAACGCCTCGGCAGGGACCCCGCGCTCGCGAGCTGCGATCTCGAGTGCCTCGAGGTCGATCTTCATCGGCTCCTCCTGGCCGAGCCCGGCTTTGCCCGGCGCTCCAACTCATACACCGTACGCGCGGACGTGACGTCCTGCACGGCGATCGTCACCTCGTCGATCCCCACGGCGACAACCAGACGATCCTCGTCTGCATCCATCAGCCGACCGCGGTACGTCTGTGTCTGCCCGGAAGGACCCCTGGCTTTGACACGAACGTCGCTCCCGACCGCCTTTAGGTAGTGGGCATACCTCCTGAGCGGCCGTTCGAGACCTGGCGAGGACACCTCGAGCCCGTAAGGGCCGGGCATGGCCTGCTGCGCGTCGAGCAGCCGCTTGAGCAGCCGCGAGACCGAGGCGAGGCGATCTACGTCGATGCCTCCCTCGGCGTCCACGAGCACCCTCAAGCGCAGATTCGCGCCGACGCCACCCAACTCCAGGTCGTACAGCTCGACGCCCTCCTCGGCGAGGTAGGGCTCGATGAGCACCCGGAGCGCACCAAGCAGATCGTTCATCCATCCTCCACGCGCATAAAGAAAGTGGGCAGGGCGCCCACTCTCAGCAGCGTCCGTTGTCGTGCGTCAGTATACCGACGCCCGGCTCAGGCTCTCCGTGCGACCACCAGGGCCTCGACGGCCTGCGCCGCCTCATCGATCCCGATCTCAACCGTCTCCTCGGTACTCCTGTCGTGGATCTCGAGCACCCCTGATGCCAGACCGCGAGGGCCCACCGTGACACGAAACGGGAAGCCGACGAGGTCCGCATCGTTGAACTTGACGCCAGGGCGCTCGTCGCGATCGTCGAGGAGCACCTCGATGCCTCTGCCCTCGAGCGCTGTCGTGATGCTCTCCGCCTGTGCGAGCGTCTCGGTGTCAGCCCCCACCGCGGTGACGACAACCTCGAAGGGCGCGACGGAGACCGGCCAGATGATCCCCCGTTCGTCGTGATTGGCTTCGACGATGGCGGCCATGTTTCGGCCCACCCCGATACCGTAGGAGCCCATGTGGACGACTCGCTCTGCGCCTTCCTCGTCGAGGACGTGGACGCCCAGGGCTTCGCTGTACCGCGTCCCCAGCTTGAAGATGTGCCCGACCTCGATCACCTTCTCGAGCTGGAGCGTCCCTTCGCAGTTGGGACATGGCTCGCCCTCCCGCACCGCCCGGACATCGACCCACCTCGTGACGTCGATGTCCCTGGCCGTGTCGACGCCGCGCAGGTGCCAGTCGTCCTCATTCGCTCCCGTGACCATGTTGCTGCGTCCGCGCAATGCCACATCGGCCAGCACAGGCATGTTCTCGACACCCACGGCGCCCAGGCTTCCTGCTCCAGCGCCCAGCGCCTGCCGGATCTCCGCATCATCCGCCTGGCGAACGTCGTACGAGCCGACCTGGTCGATGAGCTTCTGGGGCATCACGTCGTGATCGCCCCTCAGCAGGACGAGTGACAGCTCCCCATCGACGACGTAGGCCATCGTCTTGATCTGGCGCTGGGGAGCCGCGAACGGCTCAGCCTGTGCCAGCTCGGCGATGGTGCGGATGGCCGGCGTGGGAAACCGTACAGGATCGCCACTCCACGGCTCGTCTGTGATGTCTTCCAGACGGGCGACGGCTCGTTCGACGTTGGCCGCATAGTCCCCTTTGCTGCACGTGGCGATGAAGTCCTCCCCTGCTTCGCTCCGAACCATGAACTCGACGGACTCCGATCCACCCATGACGCCCGAGCTCGCCTCGACGGGCACCGTCTCCATGCCGAGCCTGCCGAAGATGCGCGTGTAGGCCCCGCGGTGGTTCGCGAACTGCTCGTCGAGCCCTGCTCGGTCGATGTCAAACGAGTACGAGTCCTTCATGACGAACTCGCGAACTCGCAGCAGCCCTGCCTTTGGCCGCGGCTCGTCCCGGTACTTCGTCTGCAGGTGATACCAGAGCTGAGGCAGCTCTCGGTACGACCTCAGCTCGGTGGCGAGCAGGGTGAAGACCTCCTCGTGGGTGATGGCGAGCAGGAGGTCCGTGTCCCTTCTGTCCCTGAACTTGATGATGATGTCCTCGAGGTCGTCCCACCGACCGGTGCGTTTCCATACTTCGCCGGGATGGACGACGGGAAGGAGGAACTCTTGCCCTCCGATCCTGTTCATCTCCTCACGGATGATCGACGAGATCTTGGTCGCCACGCGCATCCCGAGCGGAAGCAGCGAGTACGAGCCGGCCATGAGCTGTCTGACGAATCCTGCTCTCAGCAACAGGCGATGGCTGGGAGCCTCCGCGTCGGATGGGTCGTCACGCAGCGTGGGAATGAACGACGTCGACCATCGCATCGGCGGCCGAGGATAGCGATGGACCTCCGGACGGAGTCCTTCCTCAGTCGGCCCGCTGTGTCACCGAGGCCACGGCGGCCCGCCGCTCGCGGACCCTGTTGACGTCGCCACGGATCTGCAGCAGCTCCTCCGCCTCGGCCGACGCCATCGCCTCAGCCTGCTGATCCGCGGCAGCGAGCCTCGCCTCGACACCCTCTTCGGTCAGCTTCACGGCCTCCTCGAACAGGGCGTCGACCATCTCCTCCTCCGGTACGACTCGGACGACCTTTCCACGAATGAACAGATGGCCCTTCCCCCGTCCTGCGGCGATACCCAGGTCGGCCTCACGTGCCTCTCCTGGTCCGTTGACGACACAGCCCATCACCGCCACCTGGATCGGGAGG